>JALHIE010000028.1 GCA_022840285.1 Porphyromonadaceae bacterium | reverse complement strand
CAGGTCCATCGGATTAGCACCTGCAGTAACGTTCTTCAAGCCAACACCAATGATGGATTGTGCCAAAACAGTGGCCGTTGTTGTACCATCGCCCGCATCGTCATTAGTCTTCGAGGCTACTTCTTTTACCAACTGGGCTCCCATGTTTTGAAAGGAGTCTTCCAACTCTATCTCTTTTGCAACCGTAACACCGTCCTTGGTAATTTGCGGTGCACCGTATTTTTTGTCGAGTATCACGTTGCGGCCTTTGGGCCCTAATGTTACTTTTACTGCATCTGCCAATGAATCCACGCCTTTTTTAAGTAAATCGCGTGCTTCCATTTCGAATTTAATTTCTTTTGCCATATTTATAATATAATTTTAGATGTTTTGATTTCTGACATCAGGCCGACACGGCCCTAAGTCTCTTAGTCCTTGTTGCTTTTTAAGAAAGAATTGCCAGAATGTCCGATTGACGCATGATCAAATACTTCTCCCCATCAAGTTCTATCTCCGTACCGGCGTACTTGCCGTAGAGTACATTGTCACCGGCTTTCACAACCATCTCTTCGTCTTTTGTGCCATTTCCTGTAGAAATAACTTCACCTTTCAACGGTTTTTCTTTTGCTGTGTCTGTCTGCTAATGGTTTAATACTCATATTGATACAAAATTTAAATAAATTATATGATGTTAGTTCTAATAATTTGTCGTCAGACACAAGACTCTATGCGAATTCTGTGCCAAAAAAAATGCATGTCAATTTTTTGATAAAATAACTTTTCAAACTGACAAATTTTCATATTCACTGTCTTTTTATAGAAAACATTTCATATCGTAAAATTACATTCTTTTACGATTGTCATCTCGGGTTAAAACCACAACCAATTCTACAACCTTCAAGGATACCTGCAGAAAATAATTGATATTTTGTACCTTTGTATTTTAAAAAAGAAAATGAAAGCATTTGTTTCCTGGAGCAGCGGCAAAGATTGCATGCATGCGCTGTATCATTTTTTGAAAAATCCCGAAAACCAGGCAGTTTGTTTATTAAATATGTCCGGCGAAGGAAACGGTCAACCGCATTCTCACGGAATAAGCAGCGCTATGATTCGCAAACAGGCAGCCCGGCTCAACATTCCTTTACTACAAAAAACCACATCAAGAGGCGATTACGAAAAAAACATGAAAGAAGCCATTGCCCGTTTAAAATCAGAAGGTGTAGATGCTGGCGTTTTTGGGGATATCTACCTGCAAGAGCATCGTACATGGATTGAGCGCGTTTGTGGCGAAGCAGGCGTCTCTGCCGTTTTCCCGCTTTGGGGCAAAAGCACTTCCGGCCTTATGGAACAATTTATTACGGAAAGATTTAAAACCATCGTCGTATCCGTAAGAAAAGAAAAATTACCTAAATCGTTTCTGGGCAGATTGATCGACAACAATTTTTTAACCGATATACATACATTTCCCGCCACCGATCCTTGTGGGGAAAACGGAGAATACCACACATTTGTCTTTGACGGGCCTCTCTTTGTAGCGCCGATTCTTTTTGAGAAAGGAGACATAACCGAAGACGATAACCATTGGTTTTTAAACATCAAGTAAAGATAACAGATATGAGAAAAATATTTTTTTCAGGCATGCTCCTCCTTTTTTACGTTGTTGTTTCTTTTGCCCAAACCCCGTATAAAAGAATAGTATCGCTTGCTCCCTCTCTCACGCAGAGCCTTTATTACCTGGATGCCCAAGACAATCTTGTAGGCTGTACCAGTTACTGCATGGCGGCCAAAGAAGATAAAAAAGAGGTTGTGGCTTCTGCAGTAAAGGCCAATCTCGAAAAAGTCATTGCCTTGAAGGCCGATTTAGTATTGGTTTCGGGATTTACTGATCTTCAAGACATTGAAACGTTGAGAAAATTTGGAATAAAAGTAGAGGTTTTCCAGTCACCTAAATCGTTTCAAGAAATCTGCGGCCAGTTTATTCGTCTAGGTAAACTTATAGGAAAAGAGGAAAGAGCCCGCCGGATAGTGCTCGAAAGCGAGCAAAAAATAAAAAACATCTCATCCGGAATAAAATGGGGAAGAAAGCCCCGGATGTTTTTTCAAATAGGCGCTAATCCTCTATTCTCGGTGTTGCCCAATACTTTTATGGATGATTACATGAATTTTTTAGGAGCGGAAAATATAGCAAAAACCTTGAAACGGGGCTCGGTAAGCCGTGAATTTGTAATAGCCCAAAATCCCGACTATATTTTTATAGTCACCATGGGCATCGTAGGAAAAGAAGAAAAAGACACCTGGAGCAGGTACTCCCAACTGACAGCATCAAGAAAAAAACAGATACACATTATTGAGTCGGACATTGCTTGTCAACCGACTCCCATTACTTTTGTACAAACAATGGAAGTCTTGGAAAAAATAATAAACAAATAAAACTTCAGACTGTGAATAACTTAGGACTTATACATATTTATACCGGTGACGGAAAAGGAAAAACAACGGCATCGGTAGGATTGGCCATACGTGCATTGGGAAGCGGATTAAAGGTGGTTTACTGCTCTTTTCACAAAAAGCCTGAAAAATACGGATATACCGAAATTGATGGCCTGAAGAAGCTTGGCGCTCAGGTATTCACCTTTGCAAAAGGACATCCGCACCTGGATAGAAGTATTGACGAAAACGCAATCAAGCGCGAGGTTTCCGAAGCAATCGACACCCTTAACCGGATGCTGAAAAACGATCAGACAGACATGCTTATTCTCGACGAAATACTTATCTCCGTCAGGGATAATTACCTGGAAGAAAATATCTTAATTGATTTTATGAAAAACAAGCCTCCTCATACGGAACTCATCCTAACGGGAAGAGGAGCCACTCCGAATGTTATGGATCTGGCCGATTACGTGAGTTTCATCCGGAAAATAAAACATCCCTACGATAAAGGCGTTTTTAGCCGCGAAGGAATAGAGTATTGATGATTTGAGAATTGTAATAGCAAGAATATGTCTAAAAAACTCATTTGGTTCATCTACGTTCTTCTGTTTTTGGTAGCATTATCTGTTGTCATAATTCTATCGCTAAGCATTGGCGAAATCCCCATACCCTATAAAAAAATTCCGCAAATTCTCGCCGATAAGGAGAGCATGGAGTACGGCGTGTTGTTTTACATTCGTATTCCGCGCACATTGCTTGGCTTTGCCATAGGCGGGAGCCTGAGCCTGGCCGGCGCCATATTACAAGGAATTTACCGCAATCCCCTGGTGGAGCCCTACACACTGGGCATATCGGGGGGAGCATCCCTGGGTGTTACGTTTGCCATCGTGGCAGGATTACACTTGCTTAACATCCTACTTTTGCCGCTTGCCGGATTTATCGGTGCATTTACAACCATATTTCTGGTTTATACATTAAGTTTGAAAAAGGGTGCACTGAGTGTGAACAGGATGCTCCTTATCGGTGTAATGATCAGTTTTATCTCGTCCTCGTTGATGATGTTTTTAATGTCCATCACAGCGACAGAAAACATCCACGGCATTGTCTTCTGGATTATGGGATCGCTCAACGAATCCAATACCGCCATGATCGGAGCCATGGTTGTCTTGTCAATCGTTTGCCTGCTTATTTCTTATCTGTTTGTGATGCCACTCAATGCGCTACGCCTGGGGGAGGAAAAAGCCCGCCATTTAGGCATTAATTCCAATGCCACTATTCGTATTTTATTTGTTATTACCTCTGTCCTCACCGGTGCCTGTATCGCCGTTGGAGGAGTTATTGGATTTGTTGGATTGGTTATTCCTCACATTGTCCGCCTGTTTGTAGGTTCGGATTATCGCATTATGCTGGTTTCCTCTTTTTTAAGCGGAAGTATTTTTTTAATATTGTGTGATATTATTGCCCGGGCCATCATTTCTCCTAACGAATTACCTATCGGCGTAATTACAGGAATTGTGGGTGGAGTAGTTTTTATTGTCTTACTAAGCCGTTCTCAAAAACGCTCTAAACTGCTGCGAATATGAAAAAATTACTCACATTAAATAATTTTTCGTGTGGTTACAAGAACGGCTTTTCTATAAACGGTATCAGCTTTTCTTTAATTGAAGGCACCTTTACCGGCATCATTGGCCCTAACGGATCGGGAAAAACCACACTTTTCCGCGGTATCTCCGGCGACCTTCCCGTACGCTCCGGATCTGTTCTGTTCGAAGACAGGGATTTATCGCTGTTGACGCTCCGCGAAAAAGCACAGAAAATCGCTATTGTATCGCAATTTACGGAAACAACCCACATCACGGTCGAAGAATACGTATTGATGGGAAGAATGCCCTACAGGAAACCGTTTCAGTTTTTCGACAAGGCCGAAGATATAGATATTGCACATCACTACATGCAGTTGACCAATACGTACCGGCTTCGCGACAAATCCATGGCTGAACTGAGCGGAGGAGAACAACAAATGGCAAGCATTGCTTCGGCACTCTGCCAGAATCCGGCGCTTTTACTGCTGGATGAACCCACGTCGCACCTCGACATCACCCACCAGGTGAAGTTCATGAACCTGATGCAAAAACTTAACGATGAGCTGAAATTATCCGTGATCATGATTGTGCATGACTTAACATTGGCTGCCGAATACTGCGATTACCTCATCATGATGAAAAACGGTAGAATCCACAGGAAAGGGAGTCCCGAAAACGTTCTTACATACGAGAACATCGAGCATGTTTACGATACCGTTGTGGTTGTAAAAATAAATCCCGTATCGGGAAAACCGGTGGTCTTTCCTGTCTCGGAGCGAAGATTAAGAGAGCTAAACATACCATAAGGCCAGAACCACCAGGTTCTCTATTTAATAAAAAGGGTTTTCTTTCTGAAATTAAAATAAAACGTTACCTTTGTACCCGCTTTTAGACATCATGGAATTTGGTAATCCCGCCTCAAGCGGAAGAATCCAAAGCTGTACCCGCAGCCGTATGTTTCAAAATGTTTTCTGAATTGTATTGTCACTGTTCCGTTGTCCGGGATGGGAAGGCATCAGAAAACAGAAACGAGCCGGAAGACCTGTCCGAAAGCCATCATCTATCATACGCTTTCGGGGATAAAAGCAAGGTGTTTTCTACAAGACCCAATCAGGTTATGGCATGCCTGCCATTCCCTTTTCCTTCTCGAAAGTTTATGGTTACACAAATCATTAATTGTTTAACTGTAAATTTTTTTATTTATGTACAAAAAAATTTTATCGGGAGTTGCGGCCCTGCTTGCTTTTGCAGGGATGCTACAAGCCCAGGAGACCGTTAAGGATTACGATCTCGACGAGGTTGTTGTTACGGCAACACGAATGAACTTGCCACTTAAAAGTATTCCACAAAAAGTGGAAATTATTGACAAAGACAAAATCCTGTCTATTCCTGCCGAAAATGCAGCTGAGCTTCTAAAGAGAGCAACAAATCTTGACATGATTCAATATCCCGGTGCGTCAGCCACCGTGGGTATGAGGGGATTTTCACCTACAGCGCACGCACGCAGCTATACCCTTGTAATGATTGACGGATTACCATCCGGGACAAGCAATTTGACAACCTTACCCACATCGGTTATTGAACGTATCGAAGTGATCAAAGGCCCCTATTCGGTTCTCTACGGAACCGATGCCATGGGAGGCGTAATAAACATCATCACAAAAAAAGCAACGTTACAAAAAACCGGGGAAGTTTCGCTCAAAGGCGGAAGTTTTGGCACAACTTCGTTCGATGCCAATGCGGCGGGCATGCTTTCTGACAGAGTTGGTGTCGTCGTGGGTTTTTCGAACCAGATACAGCAAAAAGATTACCGCATAGGCGGAAAAAATTTGTTGAAAATATCCAAAACGGAGAAGCTCATCCTCGACGAAAAATCATATGGCGATGTGTATCCGAACACCACGTTTCAGATGTCTCAACTCTTTGGAAAACTAAACTATTCCGTGAACAACCAATGGAACGTGTCTGTATCGTCGTTCTACAACCTGGCTTCGGATGTGGAAACACCCGGAAATTACTTCACTCAGATTGCATCCAAAAAAGATATCGGCAGACTCAATCTGTTCAGCGAAATATCACACACGTCTGAAAACAACAAATTAATCATTGCACCTTACTATTCCAACGAAAAAAACTGGAATTACGAAACAGCGGCAAGCGACAAAACCAATTTCATCTCTTTTAAGGATGATGTGAGCGAATATGGTGTGAGAACAAACAATACGTATTATCTCAATCATATAACCCTGTTGGCAGGCATGGACTATGATGTGCTGGATTATCAATCTACCCGCCAATCAAAAAAAGGAAATGAAGCAAGCCCCTATAAGCCAAACAACAGAAATCAACGGTTATCGGCTTTTGTTCAAACAAATTACGAGTTGGGAGACTTATCCATAAATGGAGGATTAAGAGCAAACTATATCCGGTATAAAATCTTCAAACACGATAGCCTGAGTAATAAGAGCACCTCGGACAATTATTTTTATCTGATTCCATCTCTGGGACTAAAATACAACCTGCCTAAAGGGTTCAACGTCCATGCAAGTGTGGGAAAAGCATTCAGTATTCCCGACGCATTTGCCACATCGGGCTTTTATGAGGTAAATACCATGGTTGGCGAGTGGCCATTCAGGATGGCCTATGTGGGAAATGCAGACTTGAAACCCGAAACGTCAATCACTTACGAAGGAGGAATGGGGTATTATCGGGATACATTTTATTTTGACCTAACCTATTTCAACACAACCCACAAAAATAAAATTGTAACACGAAGAACATCCGGTATGGGCAATGAAGCAGATTCCACTCATTATGAAAATGCGAAATCGGCATCAATGAGCGGATTGGAGTTTATAGGTTCGATAAATATAGGACAACTGGTTGGGTGGAACAACAAAGTGGAAATATACGGAGGATTAACCTACATGTTCAACAATACATTTACAGAATTCGCAACCGAGAAAGTGAAAGACCTCTTGTTTGTGAATAAAGCCAACGGTAATTTCGGAATCTCCTACGACAACCGCAAAGGTTTTACCACCCGCCTGCATGCAAGATATAAAGGGCGTCGGTTGGAAAGAGACGGTTTTTCAAGAGCAAGACCTCTGATTACGAAAGAAAACTACTATGCAAAAGGGGGTTACAAAGAAACCGACAAGATATTACAATTTTCAGATCATCTTATTTTCGATTATTCGGCTTTCTACAATCTTACCCCCAAAGCCCGTATCGGCATCTCCGTTTCCAACCTTTTCGATGAAAACTACACCGAAAAAGACGGATACAACATGCCGGGACGGAACATTATGGGTCATGCATCTTATTTCTTTTAAATAAAAAAATCATGAAACTAAAAATTATTTCTTTATTGACAACAAGCCTGCTTGTCTTAACTCTACAAGCCCAGGAAAAAGTTACCGTAACCATAAATTACGGAGAAGAAAAGCTTTCCCAAGCCTTTCAGGTAAATTGGCAGGAAGGAATGACGGCCATGCTGGCCGTACAAAGTTGCGCCAATGTAACAACACATCCGGTAAAAGATTATATTTTTGTATCTACCATCAACGGAATAAGTACCGTTGCCGGTAAAAAAGCGTGGTACTATACCGTGAATAACGAAAGTACACACAAACTCGCTTTTCGATACCCTGTAAATCCAGGCGATACGGTGGAATGGATATACAAAAAAGATGTCTGCTCCGCCATAAAGCAAAAACAACCATGCGAAAAATAATTTTCATAACAGGCGGACAACGTTCGGGTAAAAGTTCATTCGCACAACGATTGGCAGAAAAATACGCTACCGACCCGCTATATCTGGCTACCGCCCGGCACTGGGATGAGGACTTCGAAAAACGCATCCAGAGGCACCAGGCCGACAGAGGCGAAACCTGGACTACCGTCGAAGAAGAAAAACTGTTGAGCCGTCACGATTTCAACGGTAAAACCGTGCTGATGGATTGCGTGACGCTGTGGCTCACCAACATCTTTCACGATAACGGGTTCAACCCGGAGACCTCATTGGAAGAAGCAAAAGCCGAATGGGATAGATTCATCAACCAGGATTTCACGCTTATCGCGGTAAGCAACGAGATAGGCATGAGCCTGCACGCTCCCGGTGAAACCGCCCGCCACTTTACCGATCTGCAGGGTTGGGTAAACCAACACATAGCCAGGACTGCGGATGAAGTGTTTTTTATGGTTTCGGGTATCCCCGTACAAATAAAATGATAAATCAAACAATTATGATACAGGAAGAATTACAAAGAAAAATAAACAACCGTACCAAACCACTGGGTTCCCTGGGAAAACTCGAAAAACTCGCCCTGAAAATTGGCACCGTCCAGAACACCCTCACTCCGGAGTTGAAGAATCCGGCTATTCTTGTTTTCGCAGCCGACCACGGCATTGTCGACGAAGGAGTAAGCCCTTGTCCCAGAGAAATTACCTGGCAAATGGTCATGAATTTCCTACGCGGCGGTGCGGGCATCAACGTATTTTCCCGGCAACACAACATCCGCCTGCGTGTAATCGATGCCGGCGTAGATTACGATTTTCCCGCGGGGTGTAACGTGGAAAACCACAAGCTGGCCCGCGGCACAAAAAACATGATACACGAGCCGGCCATGAGCATCGAACTCTGCCGGCAGGCAATGGATAAAGGCGCCGAATGTGTACGCCAGGAGTTTGAACGCGGCTGCAACATCATCGGTTTTGGGGAAATGGGTATCGGAAATACGTCACCGGCATCACTGTTACTACACAAATTTGCAGGTATCCCGCTCGACGAATGTGTGGGACGAGGTGCGGGATTAAACGAAGAAGGGGTACGGCACAAATACAATGTGCTGAGACAAGTAACCGCAAAATATAATCCAAGAACGCCGCTTGAAACCCTCGCTGTTTTCGGAGGATTGGAAATAGCCATGATCTGCGGCGGTGTATTGGAGGCCAAACGGTTGAACATGCTTATTATTGCCGATGGATTTATCGCATCCTCTGGATTTTTAACCGCGTACGAGATGCAGCCCGATGTACTCGACAACGTGATATTCAGCCATGCATCCAACGAACACGGGCACAAGGCCATGGTAGAATACATGAAGGGAGACCCTGTATTGCATCTCGACCTTCGCCTGGGAGAAGGCACGGGAGTAGCGCTGGCTTATCCTGTTCTGCAGTCGGCATTACTTTTTTTGAACGAAATGGCAAGCTTTGAAGATGCCGCTGTGTTTGACGTAGAGAAAAACAGGTAAGCCGGAACAATGAAACAGCAACTCAACCTCTTCTTTCACGCGCTGCAGTTCTACAGCCGCATCCCGGCAGGAAAAATCGACTACAGTGAAGAAAACCTGGCGCAATCGATCCGTTATTTTCCGCTGGTAGGCAGTGTGGTTGGGATTGTCGGCGCATCTGTATTTATGCTGTTCATGCTCGTTTTTTCACAGGGAGTCTCGGTCACGGCAGCCCTTATTTCTATGCTAGCCGTAACCGGCGCCCTGCATGAAGATGGTGTTTCCGACTTTTTTGACGGATTTGGCGGAGCCTACACCCGGGAACGTATCCTGGAAATTATGAAGGATAGCCACGTGGGCGCCTACGGCGTTATTTCGCTCGTGCTGCTACTCCTGGCTAAGTTTTCGTTGCTGACATCCATCACCCCTGAAAAAGTTCCGCTGGTGCTGATCGCCTCGCACACTTCCAGCCGTTTTGTGGCGGTGGCCCTGATGAAATCGTCTAGCTATGCCCGCACAGAAAACAGCAAATCAGCGCATTCCCGCCTGTCTTTATCGCGAACGACAGTGGTTACGGCGTTCGTTTTCGGGGTGCTGCCGCTGGTCTTTATTCCTCCGCTTGTAAGTGCCGTTGCAGCCATTGTCTACGCAATTATCCTCTTCGCGCTGAAACACTACGTGGAGAAGAAAATCGGCGGATTCACGGGAGATATCCTGGGGACACTGCAACAATTTTGTGAAATTGCATTCTACCTTGTTTACACAGCACTGATTTCCTTAATTTAACCGATGAAACTTTATTTGGTAAGACATACCCGCGTAAATATGCCCCCAGGAATTTGCTACGGAAATTCCGATGTAGCCTTGGCCTATACTTTTCCCGAAGAGTTGTCCGCCATACAATCGGAACTGGAAGGTATCCGGCTTGCAAGAATCTACAGCAGCCCGTTGAAAAGATGTGTAACGCTGGCCAGGGAGTTTTCCGGCAACGTGATTGTCGACGGAAGGATCAGGGAATTTGATTTCGGAAAATGGGAATGCCAGCCGTGGGACGATATTTATGCGCAGGATAAAGGAAAGGAATGGTTTGACGATTACGTGAACACATCCTGTCCCCACGGTGAATCGTTCCGCATGATGCTCGAACGTGTACGCCGGTTTATCGATTCTCTTCCGAAAACCGGTGGAAATATCCTGATTGTCACCCACGCCGGAATCATCCGGGCATTCCTTATCCTGCTGGAGGGTTATACGGTAAACGAAGCATTTGACCGGAAAATCGCATACGGTGAGATAATCATCCTGGAAAAACAAAAGAAGTAGAAAACAGATGCAAAAACTCCGTCCCTTAATGTTTGTCGGCACCGGATCCGATGTCGGAAAGTCGGTCATCAACACCGGTTTCTGCCGTATCTTCCTGCAAGACGGTTATAGTCCCGCGCCGTTCAAAGCGCAAAACATGTCACTCAACAGTTATGTCACCGCAGATAACCTCGAAATCGGCCGTGCACAAGCGGTACAAGCCGAGGCCTGTGGAATCGGCTGCCTCGTGGAAATGAATCCTATACTGCTTAAACCCAACGACGACCTCACATCGCAGGTGGTATTAAACGGTAAACCCGCCGGCAACAAGACAGCATCGGAATATTTCAACGAGGCCGGGCGCGACACTCTTTTTAACGAAGTAATGCACTCTTTCAACCGCCTTGCCGGACAATACAATCCCATTGTGATTGAAGGTGCGGGCAGCATTTCGGAAATCAACCTGTGGGACAAGGACATCGTCAACATGCGTGTAGCGTTGCATACCCAGGCCGCAACGTTTCTGGTCGCAGACATTGACCGCGGCGGCGTTTTTGCGAGTGTTTACGGCACCTTGCAGCTCTTGCCGCAAGCCGAACGGGATGCGATAAAAGGCATTGTTATCAATAAGTTCCGGGGCGATTTAAAGTTATTTGAAGAGGGTAAGAAGATATTGGAGAAACTTACGGCAAAACCCGTAGTAGGAATTGTGCCGTATTTTCAGGGATTGTTCATTGAACAGGAAGACGGTGTGGTTATTGAACAGAAGAAGAAGAGTCACGAACACGGAAAAATCAATATAGGGGTAGTGTTGCTCAAACATTTATCGAATTTTACCGATTTCAACATGCTGGAACAGACACCGGGGGTGAACCTTTATTATACTGGCTGTCCCGAAACGCTGGCTAGAGCAGATATCATTATTATTCCCGGTTCGAAGAACACACTTTCCGATCTGAAGGCATTACGCGAAAAAGGCCTGGAAGAAGTTATTCTCGCACATCACAACGCCCGGAAACCTGTTTACGGTATTTGTGGAGGATATCAGATGATGGGGATAGAGGTGAACGACCCTAACGGTGTGGAAGGGAATGTACCCTCTCTGCCCGGGCTCGGAATTCTGCCCGTAACCACCACGCTGGCAAGCGGAAAGAAAACGCGGCAATGCACGTTTTCTTTTGTTCAAGGCAATGCGTCGGGCAATGGATATGAAGTTCATGCCGGACATACTCCTTCCATCCGTCCGCTTTGTCGCATGAACAACGGTGAATTTGACGGCTATTGCCTGAATGCCCGTACGTGGGGAACATACATCCACGGCATTTTCGACAATGCTTCGGTTATCAACCATGTATTGCGGCAACTAATTCCCGGGTTCACATCCACCATCGACTACAAGGCCCGAAAAGAACAGGGATACAACCAGCTGGCGGATCTGATCCGGGAAAACGTGGATATGGAATACATCTATAAATGCTTGAAAACATAAGATTATGCTCTACGGCCACGGAAACGACCTGTACGACTACAGCGAAAAGATAACCGCCGATTTTAGTTCAAACATCCCTTACCGGAATGCTTCGGTTCAAATTGTGGCGCATTTGTCGGGTTGCCTGCACCTGATCAGTGATTATCCCGATCCAAATGCGCGCGCGCTCACACACGAGATTGCTGAGCACCACAACCTGTCTCCGGAAAACGTGCTGGTTACTAACGGATCGGCAGAAGCGTTTTATCTTCTGGCACACCTGTTTGCCGGGAAGCACAGCACGATAACCTATCCCGCTTTTGCGGAGTACGAGGATGCCTGTACCCTGTACGGGCATACCCTGTCGTTTATGCCGGTGAGCGAATTGTGTGGAAGCATCAATTTCACCAGTAACGAGACCGTTTGGTTCGCCTTCCCCAACAACCCCGACGGCTCAATCGTTTCATCTGAAACTATAGAAAACCTCTGTCTCAATAATCCGGACTCTTACTTCATCATCGATAACGCTTACGGTGAATTGTGCACGCAATGCCAGCCGGTTATACCGTTACACGCAAATTATCCGAACCTGATTTCGGTGCATTCGCTCACAAAGACTTTCGCTATTCCCGGTTTACGCTTGGGTTATATTGTCGCCGAAAAAAATATCATAAATCGGCTCCAACCCCTACGTATCCCCTGGACTGTTAATACGCTGGCACAGGAAGCAGGAAGTTTTGTAATGGAAAATTACAGCCGTTTACTACCCGATGCCGGCACATTATGCCGTGAATCGCAACAGTTCCAACAGCAACTCGCCACACTTTCACATCTTGAAGTAACGCCGTCGCCGTGTCATTTTTTTCTGATTCGGCTGAAAAGCGGTACGGCTTCGCAATTAAAATCCTATCTTCTCGAGAAGCATGGTATCCTGATCCGCGACGCCAGTAATTTTCGCGGGCTGTCACCCTGTCATTTCCGGTTGTCCGTACAGGAAAAAACGGCAAATGACCGCCTGACGGATGCCCTCCGCGATTTCTTCAAAATAACAGCATGATTCACGATTTTATCACAACACATTCCGGTTTCCTGATCCCGCTCGCGGGTGGTTTTCTGCTCGACGCCCTGTTGGGCGACCCTGCCCGGCTTCCCCATCCCATCCGGTTGTTCGGAAAAATGATTTCTTTCTGCGAGCTAAAATTCAACAAAGGCAAGCGGAGAAGGACAAAAGGCATTGCGGTTGCATCGATACTTGTTTTACTCGTTTTCGGGTTTTTATACGGCATTCAGCTCGCGTTGCACGATTTTCCTGCGGTAAAAGTCGTCATAAACACCGTGTTCTTTTTTTACGCCCTCGGTAACCGGAGCCTGATTGAGGAGGCCTGGAAAGTGGAACGCCGGGTTCAAAAAAACGATTTGTCCGCCGCTCGCCGGCAATTGAGCCGGATTGTAGGGAGGGACACATCGCAGCTCTCGTTCCAACAGATCCGTACCGCCACACTCGAAACACTGGCTGAGAATCTGAGCGACGGTGTGGTTGCACCGCTGTTTTTCTATGCCCTCGGAGGTATTCCGCTGATGATGGCATACAAAATGATAAACACTCTGGATTCGATGATTGGCTATAAGAACGACCGGTACAACGATTTCGGATGGTTCGCCGCACATATACTTGATGACGGTGCGAACTATGTCCCCGCAAGGCTTACGGCATTTTTGATGATTTCCTTCCCGCCGTCATCCCGCGGGTTTCACTTTGTCCACAAATATGCGAGCCAGCATTCCAGTCCCAACTCGGGTTATCCCGAATCGGCGCTGGCAGGCATCCTGAATTGCCGTTTCGGTGGCTCGAACACATACGAGGGGAAACGGGTGGAAAAGCCGTATATCGGAAAAAACTACCGGGAACTCACACACGACGATGTGGTGAAATCGTGCATCATTAATATCAGGACAAGCCTTCTTATGTTAATCTGCACATTGTCCATGTATTGTATTTTTCAAGAATTAACAGGTTTTTCGCATAATTTTTTATACTTTTGGGGGTAGTACTTGCGTTCTTGGTCCTAAATTTGATCCACACGACGCTGATAAAAAAATAGTATCGCATGAAATCAAAAAAATTGCTTATTATTGGGTTCATAGCTGTGGTAGCCGTTGCAGCCACCTTGTTTTTTTTGACACAAGAAGAAGACACGAAAATAACGGACGGTGGCGCTTTTGAAATTTCCTTCAACAAACAAGGAACGCTAGCATTTTTGTCGGCGCAAAACAACGACACCCTCTCGGTTATCGATATTGAAGTAGCGGACAACAACCAGCGCCGGGCACGTGGATTGATGTACCGGAAGTCCCTTCCCGCCGATGCCGGGATGTTGTTTGTTTTCGATGAGGAGGAAATTCAGGGTTTCTGGATGAAAAACACCTATATTCCCCTGGATATGCTTTTCGTCAACGCCGATAATGAAATCATTACCATTCATGCAAACACCGCTCCCTTAAAAGAATGGAACTATGCATCCACCCGGCCGGCATTGTACGTGGTGGAAGTAAACGCCGGATATTGTGCCCAAAAACAAATTACCGAAGGGGATAAAATTATTTTTGAGCTTTCAAGCCATTGAACCACCTATTTTTTATAAAATAACGATGCTGTTGCCTGCGCGGTTGGCATCACAATCATATCGTTGATGTTTACATGCGCCGGGCGGGAAACGGCAAATAGAATACAATCGGCAATATCATCGGCTAAAAGGTTATCAAACCCATCATATACTTTGGCGGCACGTTCTTCATCCCCGTGAAAACGAACGATGGAAAATTCCGTTTCAACCGCACCGGGACAAACCTGGGTAACCTTTATGTTGTGCTTCAGCATATCTATCCGCATCCCTTTTGTCAGCGCATCCACTGCATGCTTGGTAGCACAATAGACATTTCCATTAGGATAGACTTCTTTTCCTGCAATCGATCCGATGTTGATGATGTGTCCTTTCTCCTGTTTTATCATCAGGGGAGAAACGTAGCGGGTCATGTAGAGCAGTCCCTTAACGTTGGTGTCGATCATTCGATTCCAGTCACCGGTATCTCCTTCCTGCAGGGTACTTAATCCAGCTGCCAGTCCCGCATTGTTGACCAATACATCGATTTTTTTCCAGTCATCCGGCAAATTTTCAATCGCCGATTTTACTTCAAATTCAACACGAACATCAAAACAAAGGGCCAACACACGGGTCCCCGCTTTTTGAAGTTTTTCTTTTACATCTTTTAATCTCTCGTTTCTGCGTCCGGTGATGATAACGTCATAGCCATTTTCGGCTAATCTCCAGGTCGTAGCTTCGCCTATCCCCGATGTGGCACCGGTTATTAGTGCAATCTTTCTCTTCATAACGTATAAAATTATAATAAAATCAAAATTACATCAAAAAATGGAGTTTTTGACCCTTATCATCAAAAAATAAACTATTTTTGAAGTCTACTAAACAAATACCAGCTTTATGGAAGAAGAGTTTATTACCGTCAAAACATTTGCTTTCCCTGCCGATGTATCCATCGTTCAAACATTCATGGAAATGAAAGGTATTGAAGTATTTATGAAAAATTTAACAGCTAGCCGGCTGGCCTATAGCATTGGGGATATCGAGATGCAGGTAAAGGCTTCGGATTACGATGCTGCTAAAAATGCACTTATCGAAGGCGGTTTTGCCGAACCGGAAGACTTTTTTCTTTAAGTTGAATTTTTTTAATCACTAAAAATACATGATTGAGAATAATCTCCCTTATAAAAAGAAAGAATACAAATACATACTCATTGGGTTTCTGATCCTGCTCGGACTGATCCTTTTCAAAGAACTTCGCCTTTACCTGAGCGGTTTTTTAGGAGCTGCCACGCTTTATGTGCTTTTAAAAGGACAGATGACCTACCTGGTAGAAAAAAAGAAGATAAAAAAAGGGTTTGCGGCCACCCTCCTGACCCTGGAAGCCCTATTGTTGTTTTTAGGGCCACTTACAGGCATCGCCTTTTTGGTGATCGATACCGTATCGGGAATTTCTATTGACCCCAAAGCCATAATAGAGAACTTCAACAACTTCGTTAAGATGATTGAAGAGCGGCTTGATTTCGATTTGTTCACCCCCGAAAACTTGTCCAGCCTGCCCAAACTGGGTGGAAACATATTGCAATCGCTCGGTGCAAGTATCTACTCATTAATGATTAATTCCCTTTTTGCACTTTTCATCCTTTTCTATATGCTCTATAACTACGAAAGCTTTGAGAAGATGGTCAAGGAAATTTTGCCCTTTAAAGAAGAAAACAAACAAATCCTGGGTGAAGAAACCAAGATGATCATTCAGGCTAATGCTATCGGAATACCTTTGCTGGCTATTATTCAGGGCGTCTTTGCTTACTTGGGATATATGTTTTTTGGGGTGGATAGCGCCCTGTTGTACGCTATTCTAACGGGATTTACCTCCATTATCCCAATCCTGGGAACAGCTATCGTGTGGGTTCCCATTGCACTAAGTTTATGGCTTGCAGGTGATATCGGGAGCGGTATCGGAATGACTGCATACGGATTCATTATTATTGGCGGTGTTGACAATGTTGCGCGTTTTCTGCTTCAAAAGGTATTGGCCGATATTCATCCGTTGATAACCATTTTCGGAGTATTGATCGGAATTCCCATGTTCGGGTTCTGGGGCGTTATTTTCGGCCCCCTGCTGCTCTCCCTGTTTGTGCTCTTCTTCAATATGTACCGACACGAGTACATTCCAGGCTCAACGACACAACCACGTGTCACCACCCGGATGAAGTCCCGGAAATTCAGCATACCCCGATACAAAAAGACAAAAGAAAACAATCTTAAAACGTCGTAACCGTACTGATTTCGGATGTTCTAATCCAAAACAGGCAAAAAAAATTATCTTACGTGAACAATTCCTCCGAGAATTTGTTTTATGTAAGAATGATTCTTTATTAGGATTAAGATGCATGTAGATATTAAACACATTCAGGAGCTCATAAAAGAGAAAGATCTGAAAGTAACTCCCCAACGAATCGGGGTACTCGAAGCAGTTTACACACTACATAATCATCCCACGGCTGAGCAGATCATTGATTTTATTCACAATAAATATCCCAGCATAGCCATTGGAACGGTTTATAAAACACTCGACACTTTCGTTAAATACGGGGTTATAAATAAGGTCTTGACGGAAGGAGAAGTAACGCGGTACGATGGTGTCTTAAAACACCATCATCACCTCTACAATGAAGGGAACAATGAAATAAAGGATTACGTAAATGAAGAACTGGATGAAATGCTGAAAACTTTTTTCGAGAAAAACGCTATCGAAGATTATCAGATAAGTTCTATCACCCTACATATAAGCGTAAAATCACTAAACAATAATTCAAACAAATAAAAACAATAAAAAATGAAAACAATGAAAACAACTGAATTTACAGGATTAAGAAATGTAGAAAATGTAACCAAGGGGTTACAGCAATTACTGGCCGACTTACAAGTATATTACACCAATTTACGGGGATTTCACTGGAACATAAAGGGCAGGGAGTTTTTTCTTCTCCACGAAAAATTCGAAGGAAAGTGGATGAGGTTGCCGAAAGGCTCCTGATGCTCGGTGAAACACCGGCTCACACTTTCACGGAGTACCTGAAAACTGCCAACGTGAAAGAAACCGGCGTAGTTACCGGTACTGATGAAGCCATCAAAAACATTCTCGACACGCTCAAATTGCTCATCGCTTCCGAAAGAGCATTGCTTGCCTTGGCTTCAGAGATTGATGATGAAGTAACCGTAGCGCTTCTGAGCGACTACATCAGCGGACAGGAAAAAGAGGTTTGGATGCTTACTTCATTTTTGTCCTAATCTGCATCTGCGAAAAATTATTTTTTAGACATTAATCGTTAACAACAAACATTGTATGGTATGAACGCAGAAGAATTGAAGAAAAAAAGAGACAAAGAAAATCAAAAACCGATGACCACGGTTGCTGGAGCTCCGGTTGGCAACAACCAGGACGCAATGACCGCTGGTCCACGCGGGCCTATGATGCTGCAAGACGTGTGGTTTTTGGAGAAACTTGCTCATTTCGATCGCGAGGTAATTCCGGAGCGACGTATGCATGCTAAAGGGTCGGGTGCCTTCGGCACCTTCACCGTTACCCACGACATTACACCTTACACCAAGGCGAAAATCTTCTCCGAGATTGGCAAGAAGACAGAAATGTTTGTCCGTTTTTCAACCGTTGCCGGTGAGCGTGGGGCAGCCGATGCCGAAAGGGACATCCGTGGCTTTGCCATGAAGTTTTATACCGAAGAAGGCAACTGGGATCTGGTCGGCAACAACACACCGGTCTTCTTTTTCCGCGACCCCCTGAAATTCCCTGATTTGAACCACGCGGTAAAACGTGATCCTTACACTAACCTGCGCAGTCCCAACAACAACTGGGACTTCTGGAGTAGCCTTCCCGAGGCATTGCATCAGGTTACCATCACGATGAGCGACAGGGGGATACCCCGCTCCTATCGGCACATGCACGGCTTCGGAAGCCATACGTTCAGTTTGATCAACGCCGACAACCAACGGTTCTGGGTAAAATTCCATTTTGTAACCCAACAGAGCATCGAGAACCTGACCGACCAGGAAGCGGTCGAACTGGTTGGGAACGACCGCGAAAGTCATCAGAGGGATCTGTTTGAAGCTATCGGCAACGGCAATTATCCGAAATGGAAGATGTTCATCCAGATAATGACGGAAGAACAAGCCGAGAGCATGCCTTACAACCCGTTCGACCTGACAAAGGTTTGGTATAAAGGCGACTTCCCGCTAATTCCGGTGGGAGAGTTTGAACTGAACCGAAACCCCGAAAACTATTTTCAAGACGTCGAACAAGCCGCCTTCAATCCGGCCAACATTGTTCCGGGAATAGGCTTTTCTCCCGACAGGATGTTACAGGGGCGTTTATTCTCCTACGGAGATGCACAACGATACCGGCTGGGAGTGAACCACCACCAGATTCCTGTAAACATGCCAAGGGGGGCTACGCACACCTACAACTCGTTCCACCGCGACGGACAGATGCGTGTTGACGGGAACCACGGCGCAGCATTGCATTACGAACCCAACAGCTACAACATCTGGCGTGAACAACCCGAACACGATGAGCCGACCCAGAAAGTAAGCGGTGATATCAAACGATGGAACTTCCGTGAAGACGATGACAACTACTATGAGCAACCCGGCAAACTATTCCGGCTGATGACTCCCGATGCACAGCAACGGTTGTTCGAAAATACGGCGCGGAATATGAACGGTGTGGAAGAACATATCAAAATCCGCCACATAGGTAATTGTTTTAAAGCCGATCCGAATTATGGAAGAGGGGTTGCCGATGCCTGCGGAATTCCGTACGAGAAAGCAGGAACAAACTGACCGGTTTTTTCATTATCCGCCAATTTGTCATCAAAATAATTCCGGTCCGGATACCGTTTTGATTTTCCAGAACTGATCAAGGAAATGAATGAATTGTTGCGCGAAATACGGAACTGTAAAGTCTGTGAAGCATTCCTTCCCTTAGGCTCCAAACCAGTAATTGCGGCACACAGCAAAAGCAGAATTGTGGTTATCGGGCAGGCACCGGGTCGAATTGTCCACGAAACTGAAATTCCCTGGAACGATAAAAGCGGTGACAATTTGCGTGAATGGATGGGCGTTGACAAGGCCACCTTTTACGATCCCGAAAAATTTGCCCTGATGCCGATGGGTTTTTGTTATCCGGGCAGGGGCAAATCGGGCGATCTGCCTCCGCGGCCCGAATGTGCTCCGTTGTGGCACGGAAAGTTGCTGGATGCGATGAAGGATGTAAGGCTTATTTTGCTTGTAGGCAGGTACGCGCAGCAATACTACCTTCGGGATACGGCCAAAGCCACCCTGACGGAAACGATCCTGCATTTTGACGCGTACCTGCCTGATTATTTTCCGCTACCCCATCCGTCACCCCGAAACAACATATGGCAGGCAAAGAATAAGTGGTTTACCGAAAAAGTATTGCCGGAACTCAAAACAAGAGTTAAAGCTGTATTAATTTAGTCACAGAACCCGGGGATTAACTATCTTTGTTGGCATTGTTTTTGTTATTATACCAAATAAAAAACTATATTTGCAATCTACTATTTAGAAGATAAGGAAGTTAATAAATGGACAACAATTTTTCTCAACGGGTCAGGGACATCATGGCTTACAGCCGTGAAGAAGCCGAAAGACTACAAAACAATTATATCGGACCGGAACACTTGATGCTTGCTATTCTCCGTGATGGAGACGGCATGGCCATTCAGGTGCTTCAGGATTTTGATGTGGACATTAAGCATTTAAAAAATTATATCGATGACCGGTTTCGCCAGATTCAGGAGCCGTACGACGAAACTCGCGAACTGGTCATCAACAAAAGCACGGAAAAGACGTTAAAGATGAGCATATTGGAGGCCAGGCTCACTAAAAGTGTGGAAACCGATTCGGAACATATCCTGTTGGCGTTGCTGAAAGAAAAAAACACTCCGATAAACGATATCCTGCAACAGTTTCATCTCGATTACTCCAGTGCGTTTCTGTACGTAAAAAGCATACTCGATGCCCGTGCCGAAAGCAGTGCGGATTCTCCTGCGATGGGTCCCAACTTTACCGACGACGATGACGATGAACAAGCCGGAAAATCATCTTTCAACCCGGGAGGACAAGGCGGGCAATCGCAGGCAAAAAGCCCGGCTTCAGACACACCGGTACTTGATAATTTCGGAACAGACATTACCCGTGCCGCCCTGGAGAACCGCCTCGACCCCATCGTGGGACGGGAAAAGGAAATCGAACGCATTGCACAGATACTGAGCCGTCGCAAGAAAAACAATCCCGTGCTCATTGGCGATCCCGGTGTAGGAAAGTCGGCCATCGTGGATGGACTGGCCTTGCGTATCGTACAGAAGAAAGTTTCACGTGCCATGTTCGACAAACGCGTGATTGCGCTTGATATGGCCTCCATTGTAGCCGGGACCAAGTACCGTGGCCAGTTTGAAGAGCGGATCAAAGCCATACTGAACGAACTGTCTAAAAATCCGAACATCATTCTCTTTATCGACGAAATTCACACCATTGTAGGTGCCGGAGGAGCTGCCGGGTCCCTAGACGCGGCAAACATGCTGAAACCTGCGCTGGCTCGAGGTGAAATTCAGTGCATTGGCGCCACCACACTAGACGAATACCGCAAGAACATCGAAAAAGACGGTGCACTGGAACGTCGTTTCCAGAAAGTAATCGTTGACGCTACCACCCCCGAAGAGACCTTGCAAATCCTCCGGAACATTAAAGAGCGGTACGAAGAACACCACAACGTCCGTTATACCGACGAGGCACTGGAGGCGTGCGTGAAACTGACCGAAAGGTATGTGTCCGACCGCACTTTTCCCGATAAGGCCATCGATGCCCTGGATGAATCCGGCGCGCGTGTTCATATTTCCAACATCTCCATTCCCAAAGTGATTGAAGAGATGGAGGAAGAGCTGAAAGTGGTGGAACAGATGAAAAACGACGCGGTGAAAGCCCAGAAATATGAATTGGCGGCAAGCTATCGCGACAAACAACGCCAGCTTTTGCTGGCACTGGAAGCTGAAGAGCAACGCTGGCAAAAAGAAATAAAGGAAAAGTGGTGGCCATGATATCGGGCGTGCCTGTTCAGCGGATTGCCCAGGCCGAAGGCCAACGCTTGCTGGAAATGAAAAACGAGCTCAAAGCGCAGGTCATCGGCCAGGATGAAGCCGTGGACAAGATCGTGAAGGCTATCCAGCGGAACCGCGTGGGGCTGAAAGATCCCAACAAGCCTATCGGCACGTTTATGTTCCTGGGACCAACAGGCGTCGGGAAAACACACCTGGCAAAAAAGCTAGCGGAGTTTCTGTTCGACTCGCACGAAAACCTTATCCGCGTAGACATGAGCGAATATATGGAGAAGTTCAACGTTTCCCGCCTGGTAGGAGCGCCTCCCGGATACGTGGGGTACGAAGAAGGCGGTCAGTTGACCGAAAAAGTGCGTCGCCGCCCCTACTCCGTTGTGCTGCTTGACGAAATAGAAAAAGCGCATCCCGATGTATTCAACATCCTGCTGCAGATCCTGGACGAGGGACATATCACCGATAGCCTGGGACGTAAAATCGATTTCAAAAATACGATCCTCATCATGACCTCCAATATCGGGACACGGCAGTTGAAAGATTTCGGCCGTGGAATCGGGTTCAACACCCACAGCGATGTCTCCGATACCGAATATTCGCGAAGCGTTATACAAAAAGCGCTGAACAAGGCGTTTGCCCCCGAGTTCTTGAATCGGGTAGACGACATCGTGATGTTTGACCAGTTAAGCAAAGATTCTATCTTCAAAATTATCGACCTGGAACTTAACGGACTATACAAGCGTATCAAAGAGTTGGGTTACTGTGTTGAACTCACTACCGAGGCCAAAGAATTTCTTGCCGACAAAGGTTATGATGTACAGTTCGGAGCCCGTCCGCTAAAACGTGCCATCCAGAAGTACGTGGAAGACGAGATGGCTGAAGTGATCCTGCGGACAGGCATCAAGGAAGGCGAGACCGTAGTGGTGGATTTCAACAAGGAACAACAGAAAATCGAGATAAAAATCGCCAAGCACGAGAAGATAGAACAATAATCCGCACAAGAGACGGGGCAGCCAACAGGTTGTCCCGTTTTTATTTTAATGGACAAAAACCACATCGTACGCAAAAGACTTATGGGTTATCAGGCTTCAGTGGATAATGAAATCAGGGAACTTGTCAATGGATTGTTGAAATAATTGTTAAACAGAATCCGTTTAACAACATTTTCCCTATCTTTAAAGCCTGAACTATGAAAAAATAATAGGCATGAAAACAGCATATTATTTACTATCGACCTTTTTCGCAATACTTGCAACCACCGCTTGCAACCAACCGGGCAACACATTTAGAATTGTCGGACAAATTGATCATGTTGTCGATGGCGATGTTGCCCAGTTATTTACCATAGAAGGTAATGTTGGAACCCTTTTTATGAAAGACACTGTCCGTAACGGGAAATTTAGCTTTAAAGGAAATACAGATTCGCTCCAAAAGCTTAGTTTTATGGTTTATGGCAATAATTTTCCCATGACAACAGCCCTTATATGGATTGCCCCTGGTTCCAGAACCAAAATTACGGGAAAAGGATATTATCTTTCTTCGTGGGATATTGAAAGTAACGTCAAGGAACAACAGGAAGAGGAAATATACAGGAATGTCTTGGGTGAATTATCTTCAACGTCCGACTCGTTACTTCTACTCTATTATCGTTCCATTGACCGAATGCAGCAAACCAACAGCAATGAAATGGAATCTGTTCGTAAGGAATTGCGTCGGCTTCGAGATCAGATGGATAGCGTTGACTTTATTAAACACCGTAGCGACTTCAACACCTGTATAATCTCCTTACCGACGAACAAAAGCAAAGCCCCAAAGGGCAACTCATTCATCGCTATATTTTCCCCATGCAGCTTATTCGGGAGGGACAACCCATGGCCAATGCCGAACTGTACGACCCGCAAGGTAATCCGCACAGAATTGCCGAAGATTTCCACGGAAAATACCTGTTACTTGACTTCTGGGGCGTGGGCTGCGCGCCTTGCATCGCCGCTTTCCCCGAAATGAGGGAAATTCACGAAGCCCACAAGGATAAATTGACCATCATTAGCATTACCACCGACACGGAAAAAATATGGAAAGACGGATTGGAAAGACATCAATTCCCGTGGGTAAACCTTACCGATTATTTGGGGATGGAAGGTTACGTCAGTCGTTACGGCATCCGCGGAATACCCTTTTATATTCTTATTTCGCCCGACGGCATTGTCCAAAAAATGTGGTCGGGCTACGGAAAAGGATCGTTGAAAGAGAAATTGAAAGAAATTTTTTAAACGAGATTTAAAGATGAAAACAAAAACAATCTTTCCTCTTTTGCTGGTTGTAGCTGCAACAGTGACACAGACGCAAAAAACGGAGCCGCTTATTCTGCAAGGGCAAATAATCAACAGTCCGGAAAAAGAACTCTATTTTTTCACCGACAGCGTGGGAAAGTATAAACCCGACACCCTACGGCTCGACAATGAGGGACGCTTTTACTTGAAAACCTACAACGTAATCAATCCCCAAAAGGTAGATATTCAAAACAAGCGCACCCAGTTAAACAACATTTATGTCGCGCCCGGTTACAACCTGACCATCATCGCCGACGCTACTGATTTTCCTACCACGGTAAAAACCGCTCGAATTAGCGGGAAAGGAGCGGAAAGCAACCGGTATCGGGAAGTTTATCTCAAAGAATACATCGCTCGGAAAGATTCGGTCGATTGGTATGAAATTACCGATAAGACCAAGTTCTTAAATTATCTGGAAACTGAAAAACAGTTGACCGATTCCCTGGAAAAGGTTGTTTTCGGCAAGGTTGTCGGCAACGATCCCTATTTTTCCCACTTTGCGGAAATGACCCGTCTGGAGAATTTGTTTCTGCATGAGTACAAAAAAATAGCCTTTACAAAGCTTACGGGAATGAATGCCGGGCAGGCGCGTAAATTTGTGGAAAAACAGGCAGACGCAACGTTGATCAAAGATATCAACAACGAAGCCTATTTCGTATCGGAGAATTACAAAGGATGGTATGTGAATGAATACCTCGATTATCTTTTGAAACTCGATTATGATAAAGATTCCACGTTGCTTGCCAACAGCTTCTACAGTATCGAAAAAACAGATGAAATCCTTAAGGGGAAAATACGTGAATACATTCTGTACAACAAACTGATGGGTAAAATTCATTATGCGTCGGGAAATTTTCAGCAACTGAATGAAGTTCGGGACAAAGCGCGTCCGTATGTGGTTTCCTTGGAAAACCGATATCTCAGGCAAGCCATCGAAAACGCGTTTGCGGAGAAAGAGAAGCTGCTTTATCGTACGCAGAAAGGACAGCCCGCCCCACCGTTTGCGCTCAAAAGCGACAATGATAAGGAGTACAGTCTGAGCGATTTCAAGGGGAAAGTGATTTACCTGGATTTGTGGGCGAGCTGGTGCGCACCGTGCCGCGCTCAAATTCCGGACCTGAAGAAGATTTACGACACCTACAAAAACGGTGACAGAATCGAAATCATCGGAATAGCCGTGAATGACGGTAAAAAAGAATGGCTGAGCACCATCAAGAAAGACACGCCGCAATGGTTGCAACTATACGATGAAAATGGAGCCGTGCATCGTTCTTACAATGCCATTGCCATTCCCAAGTATGTGTTGATCGACAAAAACGGGAACATCGTCGATTTTGACGCGCCTCGTCCGTCGGATTACGAAAAGTTGATATCGGAAATTAATAAATTGTTAGAAGAAAAATAATGATGAACCCAAAAACACTCCTTACCTTTTTGCTGGTTGCCGCGGCAATATCGTTGCAGGCACAAATAAAAACAGTAGATTTACCTCATGCGGCATTCGCCAACAACCGTGCGCTGGAAATCTCCAAAGTAACGTTATCGGACACCACAACGGTACTTGACGTGGAAGCTTTTTTTACACCCGGCTATTGGATAAAAATAGCATCCGATACTTATCTGCTTGCCGATGGTAAAAAGTATATGGTTCGCAGCGGTGACGGCATCGAACTCGATTCGCTGTTCTGGATGCCAAAATCGGGCGAAGCATCGTTTAAACTCATGTTTGAACCGCTACCCCAAAATACCCGCACGTTCGATTTTATCGAGAGCGATTGTAATGATTGCTTTAAAATATATGGCGTTGATTTGGTGAACAAACGCATACAACTTCCTGAAATTCCGGCAGAATTTAGACAAAAACATCGGGCAGAAAATAATTTTCAGGCTCAATTACAGAAAGGCGAAGCCCTTGTGAGCGGAAAAATAATGGCTTATGCGCCCACACACGAAAAATATACACTCTATTATTTAAATCCGATAACGGGTACCGAAAAAAACAAACCGGTTACGATAAATAGTGACGGCTCTTTTTCCGCATCCATAACCGTCGATAGCCCGACGCTGGTTTTATTGACAGACCGTAAACTTTTTACCGTTCCCATTCGGGTTGCACCCGGTCAGGAATCGAAGGTATGGGTAAACTTTCCTGAAATCTATCGTGCCGGATCGCGTCTGTTAAAGGAAGAGTTATCGTATGGAAATAAAGCTTATTATTCCGGTTATTTGGCAGAACTCAATACCGATCTGAGCCACAAAAATATATCCAACCTGATTGAGGGAGATTTCAGAAATGAGATTGCCGATATGGATGTGTACCAGTTCAAGGATTTTATGATTACGAAATACAACGAAGCCGTTGAATACAATAACAATCTCAATATCAGTTTGCTGGCGAAGAAAATTGCCAATTATGAGATGGCATACAAATTAGTAAACTTTCTTTCAATGGCAGATTATGTTGTTATCGATGCCTATGCCTTTAAACATGGCATAACGTTTGAAGATGCAAGAAAAATCAAAAATCCTGCACAGTTTACCGACGATTTCAATGACTTTTACCGGATGATCCCCTATGATGATCCCGATGTGCTTCTGGTTCGAAACATCGGACATTTCATTCGCAGCTTACTGTATGCAAAAGAAAATTTAAACGACCCATTGGTAGTCATACGGTATCTCTCTGAAAATAAAAAGGTATCCCTGGAAGACCGTCAATTTTTCAAAGATTACATTTCGGCACAGGAAAAAGGGGAAAAGTTTGAAAAAGCTTCTTCCATCGGTTCGGTATTCAATAAATATCAGAACATTGCCAACAAATTTATGAAAACTCAATCGGGCGAAAGATTCCTTTCTAAAATATGGAATACCAACAATGCATTTTTATTCAAGTTGATGAGGTCGCAACAGTTATGTTCAGCGTTGCAGGACTTCAATCCACTTACCAATGAACAAAAATCCGAACTCACCACCCTGCCCCCGTTGATTCGGGAAGTTATCCTAAAAGAAAATGAAGATTTGCTGGCAAAAATAGAAGAAAACAAAAAGAAAACCGGATATACCGTTTTAAATCCGCCTGCCAATGTGGATGAGCAACTGTTTCTCGAATTGATGAAACCCTTTAAAGGAAAAGTTGCACTGGTAGATGTTTGGGCAACCTGGTGCGGGCCGTGCCGAGCGGCACATGCCGAAATGAATCCGATGAAAGCGCAGTTTGCCGATAAAGATGTGGTGTTTTTATATCTCGCGGGCGAAGACTCTCCCGAAAATACGTGGAAAAATATGATTGCCGATATCCACGGTTCGCATTACCGCTTGAATCAGGCACAATGGGAGTATATTTATAAAACCCTGAATGTAAGAGGAGTCCCGACCTATCTGATATTAGACAGAGAAGGAAATCAAACATATTACACCACCGGTTTCCCAGGCGTGGATACAATGAAAAATGAATTGAACAAAGCGTTAGATAAAAAATAAGAGCCACCAATTACCACGCCGCTTTAGCGCGCGGATAAAACAAACCGGATATCCGGCCTTAGCCGAAGTTTATTTTCTCTTTATTGAATGTCTCCGATATTCGGGATAAGTTTGGCTAAAGCCCTTTTTAGAGTACTTTTACATCCACGACTTAAAAGTCGTGGCAACAGATATAAATTATTGAATAATAATGAACCCAAAAACAATCCTCTTCCTCTTCCTCTCCCTTATTCTTATTCTCTCTACCTGCCAACGGCAGAAAGAGGACGGAATGCCGCCCATATTTACCGGAGAGAAAACAGATCAGGGCGAGAAAGCCATTATTACCGGGAAAATCAGCAACTGCGACGTCTATCCACACGTGAAACAACTCGAAATAAAACTGCTCGATTTCTACGGGAATGAAACCATACACTCCTCGCCCCTTACTGAAGACGGAATGTTCCGTTTCGACATTTACCCCATCATCACCCGCGAAATATCGTTCGTTCCCGTGGAAGACCGCATCCTTATTGCCTCGGGCGACAGCTTGTATATCGAAAAGGATTTCCGGAACATCACACACACCGTTTTCAGGGGAACGAGCGCAGAACTGAACAAGCACATCAACGCTTTCCAGAACCAATACCTGGGACGATATTCGCAACCGTATGAACTCTCGTTTTCGGATTACAAAGCAGAAACCAAAAAACAATACGACGAAACCTTACAAAGACTTGCCGTTTTTCAACAAGAGAACAACACACCGGAAACATTCAACACGTGGGCCGAGAAGCAAGTGGCTTTGGATTATTACAAAGCGTTGTTCTTATATCCTTATCAACACGCCATTCGAACAAAAAAGAAACTGACAGGAGAAGAGCGGGAGAAGTATTACGATTTCGTGAAAGAGTTTGAAATGGAAGTGGATAATTCGATGATGATGGCCGATTACATTGAAACGGTCAGTCTGTTTTCGAGATACACTGTAGAAGAAAGTAACCCCGAACTATTAAAGACCGTAACCACTTCGTGGGACGGAATGTTGGAAAAGATGAAATCGAGTTCAGAAAACAGCTACCTCTCGCAGTTGGCCTCTGCCATTTTTGTTAGTAATTTTTATCTCTCTGCCCACAAAACGGATTGGATT
Source organism: Porphyromonadaceae bacterium (assembly GCA_022840285.1). Classification (GTDB taxonomy): domain Bacteria; phylum Bacteroidota; class Bacteroidia; order Bacteroidales; family Dysgonomonadaceae; genus Petrimonas. The sequence continues at coordinate 12,603 of JALHIE010000028.1, read as the reverse complement.
GACAGCAACCGCATAATGATAAACGACATAATTACCGACCCGTTTCTGCGCGCCACGCTCAACAACCAGTACAATCAGGTAAAAGCCTACAACGCCAATCCGCGCGTTTATTCCGATGCCGTTTTAGGCAGAAACGCCATTGAATTGCACGGAGCCGGCTCGCTGATAACCGATTCGGCCAATGTTGTAAAACAGATTCTCGATTCCAATTTGGGAAAAGTGGTGTACGTAGATATCAGCGCCACGTGGTGCGGGCCGTGCATGAGGCAAATGCCGTACAGCAAAGCGCTACACGAAGAACTTGCCGGCAAACCCATTGTGTTTGCGTATCTGTGGCTGGACGGTGAAACCGAACGCGGGAAAAACATCATTGCAAGTCTCGATCTTCCCGGCATTCACATTGCCCTTTCCGACAAGGAATGGCAGGACATCAACAAGCGTTTCAACACAAAAAGCAGCGTCCCTTATTTCCTGCTCTTCGATAAAAACGGCGTAATGGTGGATTTTGGCAACCACATTCTTCCTTCTTTACCGGAAACCAAGACGAAAATTGAGAAATTGTTGGAGGAATGAAAATCAGCTACCCAATAGCCATCCCGAAAATTCGCTGTTTTAAATAAGTGTATTATAAACAAAAATTCAGATCGGGTGTTTAAAGGGTTGTAAAAAGCAATTATTAAATAAAACAGATGAAAGTTGAAGTTTGGACAGATATCATGTGTCCCTATTGTTACATAGGCAAGATTCATTATGCACAGGCCATGCAGCAATTTGCGCATGCAGATGAAGTTGAATTGGTCATAAAATCCTTCCGGTTAAACCCGGATTTGCCCGGTAAAGGAAACGGCTACTCGGTAGTGGATTATTTATTAAAAACCGCCGGTCTTCCGGAAAACAAGTTGGAACAGATGTTTGCTTACATCGAGCAACTGGCAAAAAACGCGGGAGTGAAATTCAACCTCCCGAACGCTTTCGCAGCGAATACACTCGACGCCCACAGGCTGGTAAAACTGGCTGCAAAGAGAGACCTCTCCTCGAACGTTTTATCGCTCATATCGAAAGCATGCCCGGCTCTTTGCCGGAGACGACTTTATAGCCGAAGTGGAACAGGATGTTCAGGAGGCGCATCAACTGGGAATAGATACGGTCCCTACTTTTCTGTTCGAACGTAAACAGGCCATCATCGGATCGGAACCGGTACAGGTTTTCCTGGATACACTCAATCAGGCTTACGAAAGCTGGAAAAAGGCAAATACCACCCTGGACAATATGAAGGTAAAGAAAGGCAAATCGTGCAATGCAGACGGGACATGTGAAATATAGAGTAAAAATAATTAACCATGGAGTTTTTACGTATAGAGCAATCGGACAAAAGCAGGTGGAACAAGGTCTGGGAATTGTATGAGTCGAGTTTTCCCACCGCTGAAAGGCGGAAAATGAAAGACCACGTCCGTGCTTGTTCCGACCCGCAATTTCATCCGATATCGGCATGGGAAGACGGTGAACTGATCGGATTGCTGTTTTATTGGGAATGGGACATGTACCGGTACCTGGAATACCTGGCCATCGCTCCCGGACTGCGCGGACACGGTTTTGGTTCGCAACTGCTTCGTTATTTGCGCGATTCCGACCACACCATCATTCTCGAAATAGATCCGTTGATAAATGAGTTGTCCGTAAGGCGGCTCCAATTTTACGAACGCGCCGGATTTACCCTCACGCCTTACCGGTTTATGCACCTGCCTTACCGCTTGGAAGGGCAACCCATTGAACTGCTTATCCTCAGTTACCCGAAAATGATTACCAAAGGACAGCATAACGATTTCCTGAAATTCCTGGGTAAACGCGTGATCCTGTATTGTGAAGGATATCCGTTTGACCGGAAGGATGTCCTTGCTTAATCCGGGCAGAAGAGCAGATTGGATTATCCCTGCGGATTCAATACCGATCTCAGTAACCGGAGCGTTTGGAGCAGAATCTTCTCCTCCCTTTTCGAATCGGTGTTCATCGGATAGACAATTGCTTCCACCTTACTTTGATCCAGCAACCGGACATATCCGCACACACCCCACGACATAATCCGGCAATCGGTCCGGAACTTTACAACACAAGCCTCCTTGTCGGAATAGGAAACAATAAAGCTTCTGTCAATCTTTTGCAACATTTCGGCGTAAGGATTGTTCGACTTGGACCGAAAGGTTAAAAGGGCTTTCTTCTGGCCCGAAAATGAGGGTGGATCCGGGTTTTCAGATTCCATATAATCCAATCTTTTATAGAAAAACCACGTTATGACTGCCGGGGGTAAAACACCCGCTATGAAAAAAACGAGAAACAATTGCCAAAACTGGATGCGAATACCCCAGAACAGACTGATGATGCCAATCACGGTAATGTAAAATATCAAAAAAATAGACATCCAGGTAAGAAAAAGCTTTGTTGTAAATTTCATACGTATTTCTGGTTTAAATATTTTACCTCAATGCAACTCCGGGATAACCACCTCCAACGTGATGCGGATATTTTTGAATCCCATTTCCTGCAACAGTGATTTTACCGCAAGCTCAGCCTGACTATTGGCATCATTCAATACCCCTTGCCGGATAGCGTCCTGCCTGATCGTTTCTTTCTCACCGATCAGCGCTTTGTTGTAATCCGATATTTTTATGGGATTAAACGCATTTTCACTTTCATCGTAAACTTTTACGCTGTTTTCATCAATAACCACATCGAAGATCTGAGCACGGGGCATTGAAACGTGAACATTTTCACCGTTAATATTCACTTTTACCCGGCTGAAATCGACACCGGCTTTCAGGTATCCGTTGTATTTCAACAGGAAATACTTGTCGGTAAGCGGAACACTGATGTTCAGTATTTTAAAATTATCTTTGAAGCCAATCACTCCCGAATAACTGTACTTCACCGTAGCAAGCTCCTGAATATGAACAATTTTACTAAGGACTGTGGACGTATCGTATTTTTCACCCCGGGTTCCATTCATTTTATTTATTCCCAGCAAGAAAGCCAAAATGATGGTTGTACCCAAGAAGAAGTAAGTCGAATAACTTGTTCTTTTTACCGGCTCGTTAGTCTCTTCATCAGCAGCCTTTAATCGTTTCATAGACCAGCGTGTACTTTATATTTTTACAAAAATAACAATTAAGTGCTTATTTACTAAAGATTGTCGGGTTATTTCTTCCCCAGAGCCTGTCCGATATCTTCCAGCAGTCGGTTCACGCTCTCCAGTCCGACCGATAACCGAATGGTTTTATCACGTATGTTCATCGCTTCTCTCTGAGCTTGGGTCAAACTGCCGTAAATGGTGCTGGCAGGATGAATCGCAAGGCTTTTGTTGTCGAATAGATTGGTTGCCCTGCGAATCACTTTCAGGTTATCCAGAAATTGGAAACAAGCACTCTTGGATACCAGATCGAACGTCAGCATCGCTCCCGGACTATTGCCGAACTGACGGAGGCTGACGTTATAATACGGATTACCGGGCAGCCCGGTGTAGTTGACCGATTCAATACCTTCCATCGTCTGCAAACGCTTTGCCAGCTCAAGACAGGTATGGCTTTGCCTTTCGTACCGCAAGTGAAGGGTCTCAAGCCCGATCGTCTGCAGGTGTGCTGTCCTCGGATCCATATACGCGCCAAAATTTCGGTGAATTTCCTTGCGCAGTTTATAATTAAATGCGTGGTTCCTATGTTCTTTGGCCAATTCGTTAAGCCTTTTGTTTCTTGTCCAGTCAAAAGTGGCATAATCAATAATAAGTCCGCCAATACTAGTAGCCCCACCCGATATATATTTTGTACTGGAGATCACTTCTATGTCTATCCCGAAATTACCGGCCTTGAAAACAGAAAAAGGCACCAGGGTAGTATCCGCGATCAACGGTACATTTTTTTCTCGTGCCAACGCACTTAAAAAGGAAAGATCAACCACCTCCATCTGTGGATTGGTGATAATTTCCAAAAAAACGGCACACGTATTTTCGTCGATATATTCACAGACCTCTTTTTCGTTCGTCAAATCACAAAATCGGACTTCCACGCCAAAAGCTCTTATCGTATTTTCGAAAAATGACCAAGTGTTTCCGAACAGATGGGGTGAAACAACTACATTGGATCCGCTGTAGGCAATGGACATGAACACATTACTCACGGCTGCCATCCCCGAGTTAAGGGCTGTAACATTAAAAGCTCCGGTAAGCTGTTTCACCCGTTCTTCAAAAAAGTGAACGGTTGGGTTTGATATGCGTGAATAAGTGTGGTCCGTTGTTTTTCCGCAGAATGCGGCTTCCATTTCTGAAGCACTTTTAAATTCGTATGCAGCTGTATTATAAACCGGCATCGAAAGCGAACCGTAAACATCCGGCCGAGGATAAGGGATATTTAGTAAATAATCTTCAAAATCCAAATCGTTCATCTTTTTCATAAATTAAGGTTACAAAGATACAAAAATGACAGGCCCGGCGATATCCCGGCAGGAAAATGATTAATCCGAAACAAAATCCGATACTACCTGCCAATAAAGATCAGTCATTTTTTTTGCTTTTTCATCCCAGGAGAGCTTCTGTTGCAGATCTTTACAGTTCAGGGACAATTCTTCCAGCAACTCCCGGTTACTACAAAGCACATTTAATTGTTCGGCAAAATCACGAACCGATTCACGGGGGCTGGCAAGGGTTATTTTTCGTCCGACGGTTTCATCGATCACGGCTCCAAAGCCACAGGCATCGAAACACAAGACAGGTAAACGGTTGCTTATAGCCTCCAATATAACGGTAGATGTATCCTCGCTTACGCTCGTAAAGAAAAAGAGCTGTGCTTCACGCATGGCCTGCTGGACGACTGCATGTGATTGGTTACCGTGCCATACCACCTGATCGGAGATACCCAGCTCTGACGCCAACTGTTTCGCTTCTCTTTCCTGAACCTCATTTCCCTGGCCATAAACATTTAAAACGATTTGCCGGTTGTTTGCTGCCGCCAAAGCATTCAAGGCCAGTGGCAGTTGCTTGCGAAAATCGAATTTACCCACCCACATTACATTAAATTCCTTGCTGTAAAATCTTCCCGTTGGAACATTATCCGTGATAAAACAGCCGGTCTCCGGAATCAAGACAGATTCCAGTTGTTTGTACTTTTTCAAGGCGCGGTGCGAATCGGGGATGGAACTGATCAGCAAATCAGCCCGCCTCAGTGCTTTGTCCACCCGGACGTCATACCTGATCTGCAAGGTATTGATGAGGTTTTTCAAACGAATAAAAAAGTGCATCTTGAGCCCGGCTCCTTGCAGGTAAGTAAGGGGAAATTGTTTCAATCCGCCTATTGGTCCCCACACAAAGGGAATATCCTCTATTTTCCACAAGTAGCCTGGCTCCCGGAAACCAATCATGTTCAATTGATGCAAAACATCTATCTTGTGTTCGGCAATAATCTGCCGGGCTATATGGAGTGTTTCTTCCTGCCAACTTTTATAATGAGAATAAAACCTCCAGTCGCCCTGCGTCCTGCACATCTCCCTCACTTTCTCCGGTACGGGGTTGTAGTAAAAATGCATATTTTCCGCCTGCGGCAACGTTGCCAGGGCAGCCTCTATACTCTCCCGGTGCTCCCCTTCGCTGATGATATGCAATTCACAATGTTTGGCCAGATGTACACACCAGTTCCATCCCATCCCGGGTTCACTACCCTTGTCCGGTGAGCAGGCGTACGCATTGACGAGTATTTTCAACTTTTCCATGATGCAGCTGGCTTAGTTGGTTCTGTGCCCTTTCAGTTGATACGTGTTACCGTATGGTGTTTCGTCGTCCTCAAACTGGATCTCCAGATAAATGCTATCGGAGTCAATTATTTGTCCGTTAAAGACCTTTATGCCTATTCCATAGCGACAGTGTTCACATACGGATTTTTTTGTTTCAAAGGCTCCACTCTTGTGATCGGCTGAAACCTTTACCTGAAAATTCCAAAAATATTTTGATGTATCGTTAATCGTGATAGAATCCGTTTTCAATGGAAAATCACTGGAAATAATTAACGGAAACGCTCCATCGTGGATAGGAGTATCACCCAGGTAAGCCACGACCTCCCATTCTCCGTTTAAGGCACTGGTTAATTCTATTTTTTCTTCGTTCCGTTCACAGGATACGACAACAAACGCTACTAGCAGTAAAAAAATATATATTGTTTACCGTATATGTTCCGGATGGGATGGGATCGTCAACTGCTGTGTGGTAACCTATTATTGGAATGCTGAGTATTTTTTGTCCGTTTTGGTTTAAGACCAATAGTGTTGCAGAAGAAGATATGGAACCTTTACAATTTGCACAAATACGGTCGAAAGTATCTTTATAGATGCTTATCGTAGAATCCAACACGACCTCACCTGGCTCATCATCCGGGTCAGGATCAGGCTGCGGATCTGGATTTGGCTGGGGGTCCGGATCTGGATTTGGCTGGGGGTCCGGATTTGGATTTGGCTGGGGGTCCGGGTCTGGATTTGGCTGGGGGTCTGGATCAGGCTCCGGATCCGGGTCCACTGTCACTCTTGCCCGTCCGAAAATCTGTTCGGGAAGTATCGACGGGGATAGCGCGGCGTCATACCTGTTGGTTTCTTTACCACTTATCGGCTCCACGTTAGAAGCGTACCACCAGTTGCTTAGGTTTCCGTCTTTATTCCTGTAATTGACCACGTTATTTGCGACGGTAATATTATACGACTGACCAAAATATTCTTCGTACCAATTACAAGCGTAAAGCCCCACGTTCGTGAAGTAATCCTTGCTGCCGTATATTTTGTTGTTCCTTAAAGCTATATCGTGGCCGCCTGCAATAGAGATTCCGTACTGTCCTCCATTTACAACAATACCACCGCCTGAAGGAGAGGGGCCACCGCCTCTTATCCAGTTTCCCTTCACCATGATCGGGCTTTGTGCCGTACCGTTTGACTGATTCAGGTTAATAAGGTCACCGGGCGAACTTTGCCCGAAAATATTCTCCGAGACATTGTAACTTATACTATTCCCTTCACCGTTTACCTTATCGAACAACGCGACAAACCCGTTGTTTTTATCCTCTTCTTTCATAGGGCCGCCAACATTTTTCACGTCGTTATATTCAAATTTTATTCCGCGGGAATTGTGTGCTACTAATCCGGTATGCACGTTATCAAAGGTGTTGTCAACAATTGTAATGTTCTTGCAATTATCCAGGTATATACCTCTCTTTGCAGGAGATGCGGCAAAACTATTGTTTTTAATCACTACATTTTCACAACTGTACAAAACGATAAGATCCCTGTCGTTGCTCGTGAACTCTAATCCCTCAATTACAAAATTACTTTTGCCCACGTGCTGTATCGTGGCTGACTTGGCGTAGGAACCGGTATACCTGGAGCCTTGTCCGTAAGACAAATGGGCGGTAAGGCATACGAACAGTATATTCAGTACGATAAATTGACTTTTTTTCATTGAATGCTTTTTGATTTTATTCATACAACTCACTGAGACATGCTGCTTTTCCTGTGCAATTTACAAAAAGAATGGATTATTGTATCTTTGAAATAGGAATATATGTGCATGAAGAACAAAGAATTGTATTAAATGATTTATTACGACGCAAAATTACGTACAAAATTCTTATTATAGTACTAAATTACAACCAAATAACACTATTTAGACAAAATTAAAAGCTGTTGCCCTTAATTAACAATGCGCATATTTTACCAATTGTTTTTACCTGTTTAGAATCGGTATAAACACTTTTTTGAGGGATGGTTCTCTGGTGGTGTTTTGAAGGTAAATTTCCGGTTTCAACGAATTTTCTTGTAGACAAAAATGAAACGGATTAGGATAATTACGGCATTAAGCTGCCCGACAATTAACTAAATTAGATAAAAAAGTACAGCTTCAGAAAAATGGATGGGCAAATGATGAATTCAGGATGTTGAATATATATATAATTGATTATATGTATTTTATCCTATAATTATAAATTTTTCACGCAGCGTGCTCCTCGGTTCTCTCTACCCAGTTTTTTATATTTGATATACAAAAGCTTTTTTAAAAATATAAATCTCATTCTTAATGGATTGTAAATTCAATATGCCCGTGTAGTTATAATTTAACAATAAAATTAATCCGGAAATACAAAAAAATGTTCATATAGTCCTAACATACCCCTTCCTTTCTTTCTTAATTTTGTCAGCAGTGTAAACAAGTTGTCACAAAATTGTTGCACAAACTTAATGTTTAGCATAAAAAGGTCTGCTTAAAGCAGAAAGTCGTTCTGAAAATCTTAGAAAAATTACAACGGATAACTACAAAACGGTAGGAATCTGCTTAATGATGCCAACAGAGACGATACAGCTCAATTAAAAATCACAGTATGAAAAAAAACAGTTTCTTGCTTATCCTCATAGCGGGGTTAACTATCTCTTCCTGCTCACCGGTAAAAGACATAGCCTATTTTCCTCAATTCCAGAGAGAAATAACTACCGTCAATGAATCGTTGTACGATGCTCGCATAAAGCCCAAAGATTTACTCTCAATTACCGTAGTCAGCAGTGAACCCGAAGCTTCACGCAGGTACAATCTTTTTACTCCCCAAACACAGGACCTAACCAACTCGTTAAATTCACAACCCACGATCCAAAGCTACCTGGTAGATAACAACGGGAACGTCGAACTACCTATACTGGGAATCCTTAACGCGAAAGGGTTGAATACCAAGGAACTTGAATCACTCATTGAGGAGCGGCTAACTCCCTTTTTTACGGGAGAAATGCCCATTATAACCATTCGTATTTTAAACTATTCGGTAAACGTTTTGGGCGAAGTACTTCGTCCGGGTAAATTCGTAACCACCAACGAGCGGATGACTATTTTTGAAGGACTGGCCTTGGCAGGCGATATGACCATTTACGGCAGGCGTGATAATGTAAAAGTATTGCGCGAAGGGATAAACGGGGAGCGAAATATTTACACCGTAAACCTCAACGATAAAAATGTTTTCGATTCTCCTGCTTATTTCCTCGAACAGAACGATGTGGTGTATGTAGAACCCAACCAGTCCCGGGCAAACTCTTCCCGGTTCGGCGCGGCTGAAACTTACCGGATATCCACGTTGTCCGTCCTGATCTCGTTGGCCACTATGGCAGCTACAATCTACAGCATCACCCGGTAATGGAAAGCCTTATCGGGATAACGACCATACAAACAAAACATAAACAATGAAGAACTACTCCACAGTTGAAGAAGAATACGGTATGCTGGCTGAAAAACCAATTGACGTCGTTGGCATACTGATGAAATACCTCTCTTACTGGAAATGGTTTTTAATTTCCCTGTTCCTCTGTATGGTTGTTGCCGCTGTCTATCTTTTTTACACGCTGCCGCAATACAAGGTAGAGACTTCAATTCTGTTCAAAGACGATCAACGGGGAGGGGGAGCTTCTGAAATGAATGTGTTTAAGGAAATGGGAGTTATCCGGCAAAAGAACAACGTGGACAATGAGATCGAAATTTTAAAAAAATCGTTGATCGTTGAGCGCGTGGTAAGGAAACTCGGGGTTTATGCATCATATACAGAGATAAGACCGTTCAAATTTATCCAACTAACGGGACTAGGTAAATTCTTTCCGGAGTTTCCAAAACGAAAAATGAGAATTTTATACGGAGATGAGACTCCTGTCACGATTAATATTGCTGAAAACGTAGTGAATAACCTGGACAAAAATATTGTTTTTGATGTGTGGATAACGCCCACCGGCGATTACGAATTCTTCGGTGCATATAACGATAAAAAGTACCGTGTAAAAGCTTCATCATCCGACAGTATAGTGATTTTCCCGTTCGGCAGTTTACAATTGCTTAAACACAACCCAGGTCCCGTGGAAAGCAAGTTTATCAGGGTAAAAATTGAACATCCCGTGAACGTTGCAGCCCGTTACCTGAATTCCCTGGAGATAGAACTGACTTCCAAAAACTCTTCGGTGGCAAACCTGGCATTGACTTGCCCGAATGGAATGCTGGGAAAGGATTTTTTGGAAGAATACATCAATACTTATAACGAAGAAGGCATAAGGGATCAGATTGAGCTTGCCGACAAAACGTCCCAGCTTATCGATGACCATCTCTCGAAATTAAGTGAGGAACTTAGTTCCGTAGAAACGCAGGTACAAGACTACAAGCAGTCGCAAGGACTGACCGATATTGCCTCACAGGCAGATGTCTACAACACGCAATCTGCCAGTGTGGGACAAATGAAAGTGGAGGCAGAGACTCAATATGCGATTGTTTCAAGCCTGAATAATTATGTCCAGGGGAAAAGAGACCACGACCAGCTTATCCCCGCAAACTCCGGGATAAACAGTGAAGCCTTGACAGCTCAGATCAATGCCTACAATGATTTGGTTTTGGAGCGAAACAGGCTCTCGCGCATCGCTTCGAGCAGTAACCAGTCCATGATCGACTTGAATAACCGGATAGAATCCACGTTCAATTCCGTGAAGTCGGGCCTGCAAAACGAAAAGAATAACCTGGAAATCCAGCAACGCGATATTTCCGCCATGTACTATCGGAATAACGCCCGGATACGGGCTATCCCCCGCCAGGAAAGGGTTTACTCCGACATAAAACGCCAGCAGAACATCAAGGAAGAGTTGTTCCTGTACCTCCTACAGAAGAAAGAGGAAAAATACATGAACATGGCTTCGGTCGAGCCCAACACCAAACTGGTGGATAATATACGTATTCTGGGTGCTGTGTCACCAAACCGAAGAATGATCGGATTGTTATTTTTCGCCTTGGGTTTGATAATACCGGTTGCCGGAATCAAGCTAAAGGACCTGTTGCGATATCAGGTTAGCGACAAGGAAGAACTCGAAGCACTGACCCCAGTGCCGATCCTGGGCGAAATTCCACAGGTTTCCCACAGTGAACACATTGTCATCCGGGAAAACAACAACGATAATTTCAGCGAAATGATGAGGCTGCTGAGGGCCAACCTATTATTTATCATCGACAGCAAAGAAAAAAAAGTAATCAATATGCTCTCCAGCATCAGCGGCGAAGGGAAAACATTCGTGACCATCAACCTGGCTATGAGCTTAGCCCTGCTCGATAAAAAAGTGTTGATCGTTGAGCTGGATATTCGTAAGCCCAAGCTGTCGGATTACCTGGGAATAGACAACAAAAAGGGAATCACCCTCTACTTGTCCGGAAACCTGAACAAAGAGGAACTGGTGAAGCCCTCGGGAGTTCATCCCAACTTATCGGTTGTTACGGCCGGTTCTATCCCTCCCAATCCCAACGAACTATTAGCAAAGCCCTTGTTGGATGAGCTTATAAACGACCTGCGGAATGATTTCGATTATGTAATTATTGATACTGCTCCCGTGGGAGTGGTTTCCGACAGCTTTCTACTGAATCGACTTGCCGATGTGAATCTTTATGTTGTCCGGGCAGATTTTACACCCAAAAAATTCATTGAAGACGCAACCAGGTATCACAAGGAAGAGAAACTTACCCGGATGTATTTCATACTGAACTCGGTGAACATGAACGCCATCGCTTACCGTTACGGCTATGGGAAAAAATATGGATACGGATATGCGTAAACCGGAGATACAAATGTGTAAACATGGATTTAAAAAACAGAACAATGAAACTCAACGGCGCGAAAATTATCGACCTCCCGAGAAACTTGGACAGAAGAGGAAATTTATCTGTGATTGAAGAACTCAAGGACATTCCTTTCAAGATAAAAAGAACCTATTGGATATACGATGTGCCGGGGGGAGAAGTCAGAGGAGGTCATGCGTACAAACGGAACCAGGAATTTATCGTCGCTCTTTCAGGTAGTTTCGATGTGATTCTTGACAACGGAAAGGAATGGGGTACATTTTCTTTGAACCGGTCTTACTATGGGCTATACGTCCCCAAAGGGATGTGGAGACAGATGCAAAATTTCTCCACAAATTCCCTGGCGCTCATTTTAGCATCCATCAGGTTCGATGTCACCGATTATGTGTATGACTACGAATTATTTAAAAAAATGGCAAATGAAAAAAACGAATATCTATGATTGTTCTATACTGGAAATAGATAAGCACCATCACGACAAAGGAAACATCAGTGTGGTAGAAAACGGCAAAACCGTACCGTTTGAGGTAAAACGCGTCTATTATCTCTACGATGTCCCTGGGGGGGAGTCTCGAGGAGGTCATGCTCACAGAGAGTTGCAGCAGTTCATTGTCGCGGCCAGCGGGAGTTTCGATGTAACATTGGATGATGGTGAATTAAAGAGAACGTTCACCATTAACCGTCCTTATCGAGGATTACTTGTTGTTCCCGGCATCTGGAGAGAACTGGACAACTTTTCTTCCGGATCTGTCTGTTTGGTTTTAGCTTCTTCGGAATATTCTGCCGATGATTATATAAGGGATTACAACGAATTTAAAGATTATAAAAAAAACAACCAATGAAATATATCCATCCGAGAACGGACGTTCTTTCCCAAAACATAGGCGAAGACACAACAATCTGGCAATTTTGCGTGATATTGCCCGACGCACAGATCGGAAGCAACTGCAATATTT
>JALHIE010000144.1 GCA_022840285.1 Porphyromonadaceae bacterium | reverse complement strand
GTTCGCAACCTCCCGGTTGCCCTGCGGCAAGGAATCGATGCCTTTCCGAAATGGATCCAACGCATGACGGCCGCGTCCCGGTGGGGCGCGGCCGTCGTTGCGTTGGGAGCTTTCAGGGGAGGGGCTATTGCGCCCGCAGGGGGTCGAGTTGTGCGCAAGCCTTTGTCGCAATGACCTTGCCGATATCCTCGAACAACGAATACTTGGGATACATGCCGGGGTCGATGGCGAAGGCGTGCAGCAGGTTTCCATTCTTCTTGATGCGAACTGTGGCGGAAATGGCGTCGGAACGCTTGGACAGCAGTGAATCCCACGTGGCATTTATGCCGGTTATGGCGATAGATATATCGAATGAATTTTCAGGCGAATAGTCGAACAATTGCTTTTTGCGAAGCTCTTCGTAAACAGTGGCGGGCAGATTGCTTTTTGCGCGGTTGGTGATGAGTTCAGCTTCCGAGGCAAGTGTATGGCCGCTTGTCCTTCTCCTGTGCCACTCTACGGTTTCCTCTGTTGTGATGATTTCTGCGGTGACAGAACGAAGTGTGCCGTTGATTCTCCTGGTGGAGGGAGCCGTGGGCGGTACGTTCATTCCGTGCATTGCGCGTATGAAATAGTTGTTTGCATCATTGACGGCTTTATAGAAAGCGTAGAGGGAAGCGGCTGTCGGAGGGGATGTGTTCATGCCAAGGCGGCCAAACGGGAATGAGGAAGCATGCCGTTTCGATAGTAACAGGGCACCTGTTTCCGTATCGATCATGTCCAGATGCACATCATACCGTGATGCCGATGGGTGGATGAGATTTGATTCACCTACGCCCATGGCGTATATGGTGAAATTCAGGGTGACGTTGCCGTTGGCGGAATTGTCTGCAATTGGTGATTCGAGGAATGTGGTTCTGGTTATCTTTTGGGCTATCGCAAGTGGCGTCGTAAACCTGTAGTTTCCAAGGCTTAGAAGGCGGATGTTGTTGTCGAAATTATGAATTTCAAAACTGTTGTCGAACATGAAGTTCACGCAATCTACGCGGAAAGGCAGTTGTTCATTTGTTTCCAGCACGTATGCGGGAGGGTTGAGAATGTCGGGGGTGGATGCACACCCGCTACATGTCATGAGTGTCAGAACGAGTAAGTACATCGTTAAGGTGCGCATTGAACGTCTCCGCATGTATTGTGTTTTGCTAAAGTAGTGTATGTCGTGCTGTCGAGTTATGGTTGAAGGGTAGGTTGTGGGCTCTTCATCTCGTCGAGATAGGCCGCGATCTTGTCTGCGAAGGCCGGGGCTATGATGTCAAAGGTGGATTTCTCCGGATAGCTGTCGGGATTGACTGGTATTGTGTGTAGTAACTCATCGTTTTTGTATATTTTTATATCGGCGGTTATCGTGTCTTCCTTTGCGTGCAGCAGGCCGCCCTGCTTTGCCCGGATGTTGCGAATCGACACGTGTATGTCGAAGGCGTTTTCCGGACTGAGGTCGAACATGTCCCGGGCGCGAAGATTCTCGGCCATGAGGTAGGGTAATTCGCTCAGGACTCTGTTTCTGAAGATCACGGCATAGGGCAGGGGGACATCCCGGTCGGGCTTGCCCCGGGCCCACCGGAAGTAATTGGAGTTGGGATGAATGGCGCTGGTCACGGAGCGGAGCGTGCCGGGTACCCTGCCCGGAATGCCCGCGGGCATCTCCGGCTGTACTGTGTAAAGATCGCGCAGCAAGGCATTGTTGACCTCGTTGACGGCATCATAAAATGCATACGCAGCCCTTGGCGTTGGAGGGATGACGGACATGCCGATGGTGCCGAGTGGAATGGAATGTTCATAGCGCTTTGAAAGCAGAACCTTTCCGGTTGATGTGTCGATGGTAGTAACCTGCACGTCATAGCGTGATGGTGTTCCCCGGATCAGGTCATGCTCTCCCATTCCCATTTTGTGTATGATGAAATTGAGTGTTACGACATTTTTTGATTCTTCGTTAGCTATTGGAGATTTTAAGAATGTTGAATTGGTGATTTTTTGCACCGCATCAAGTTCTCCGGTATTAATGTGATTGTCGTTGTCGTACCATGCAAAATTATTGTCAAAAATGAAGTTGATGCAGCTTACCCGAAAAGGCAGCTTGTCATGGCTCGTAAGATTGTACGAAGGGGGGTCATGCGGCGTGTAGTGCGTGCGGTAACATCCGCTGCATAGCAAAAGCAGTAGTGTTATAGGGATGATTCTCATGATTTTCACGCGTATGCTCCATGAGGATGAATCTGTGTGTTTGGGTTAGTTATATCGATATTGTGGTATTCTGCAAGGTGTGCGGTTTTGTACATGCAATGTTTTATGGTAATATAAGGCGTAAATGGACTGTATTTAGAAATTTATGATACACGGGCATATGTATTACGATGGTATGTGATACATGATTTGTGTCTTGTTGATTTTAGAAAGTTGTATTTTGGGATGTTGAATATGTGTATATATTTTATATAAAAGTTAAAAATTTGTTTTTGTATTGATGCGTTGCGCGATTGAATGTTTCTGGTGGTGGTAATGGGTTTGCTTCATGGAATAAAACAAAAAGGATGCGCATCATGCGCATCCTTTCAGGTGCAAGGCTGGTGTTCCGTCCGGAGAATGACGGAAACAGGCTACTTCCGGTACCGCGCTTCCAACTCTTCCCCGGTCTTTTCCGCGTCGGCCTTCATCCTGGCGCGGGCGGCGGCAAGGCGCTGGGACAGGGCCGGGTCGGCAAGGGCCAGAATCTGCGCGGCCAGCCAGGCGGCGTTGCGCGCGCCC
>JALHIE010000027.1 GCA_022840285.1 Porphyromonadaceae bacterium | reverse complement strand
AATTTCAATTCAGATTTTTCATATTTTATGTACCAAAGCTAAAAATCCCAAATAAATTACATACATTTGCAAACAACTACAGGTTATGTAGTGTTTTGCAAATGTGATTTATGGCCAATTTGGAATCGGAGAGAAGTAATAAGTGGGATCAATTCTTTGTTGAACTGCAATCCCAAGGACGTTATGCCTTTACGTTTGAAGAATTACGTAGCCGTTTCAAGTCATCTGAAAAGACACTGCTACAGGGCTTGTACAGATATAAAACCAAAAAACAGATAGCTTGCAAATTCCGTTTTATCCTGCCCCCCCATTCCAGAATACTGACCCCTCTATAACTACATCCAGACAAGTAATATTTTAAATGGATAACAGGGGCTCAACCTGCCGGAATGTCTGCAACCTGGATATAACGGTTTGATTTGTGCCACTTTGAAAAGATCAAGTTATCTTGTCCCTAAAAAAGAGGTAGCATGTCATTCTTTCTGCATACCCTTCCAGGTGTATTCTTTGATCTCCTTTTTGTTGGGTAACAAAAAACTTGACAGCCAGGCAATCAGGATACTTACCGACACTCCGATAAAACCGTACAGCAAAAACGACAAGGGAGTATGCTCCTTGATGATCAGTAGCAGGAAGAGCCCTGTGATCACTCCGACAAGGGCTGCCCCTGCACCCACCCGGGGGAAGAATATTCCCAGGATAAAGAGGGCCCCCATTCCGCTGGTGAGAAGTCCCAGGAACGTGTTGAACTGGTCCCACAAAGAAGCGATGTTCCAGGTGGCCAGCATCAATGCCATACCCATTCCCAGTAATCCGCAGAGGAGGCCCGACCAGCGGGCCATTTTCAGTTGTGATGAAAAAGTACTTTTCGGGAAAATGGTCTGGTAGAAATCGGATGTGAGCACGGCGGCAGAGGAGTTGATGTTGGATGAAAGGGTTGACATGGCTGCGGCAAAAATGGCGGCAATGAGCAGTCCGGCAAACCCTACCGGCATCTCCGACACGATAAACTGCGGAAATACCGAATCGATATTGGGATTGGTAACCATCATGCTTGCGGGGTTATCTTTATAGAATGCGAAAAGGCCGGTTCCTATCAGAAAAAACAAAATGGTGACCGGAACACTTAGGATACCATTCAGCCAGATGCTGCGGGAAGTAGATTTTTCATCTTTTGTGCTCATATAACGTTGTACGATAGACTGATCGCTGGTGTAGGTGATGAGCGAATTAGCCACTCCGCCAATCAATACGACCCAGAATACCGGCTGTGTAAAATCAAACCGGAAATCGAACGTCCGGAATTTGTGAAACTCGATGGAAGTATGCCAGAATTCTCCCAAGCCTCCATCGATACCCATTACCATCAAAACAAATGCAGCAAGTGCTCCAAAGACAAGAATAAATCCCTGTATGACGTCTCCCCAGACAACTGCCTCCATACCGCCGCTAGTACTGTAGATAATGGTTACCAACCCCATGACTACGATAGAGAGATAAATATCGAACCCTGTCACCGCATTCAGTGCCAGTGCCGGCAAAAACAGCACAATGGCAATGCGGCTCACCATAAAGACAACAAACAGGGCAGAAGCCAGCCATCTTGTGGTGCGGCTGAAGCGTTTCTCCAGGTATTCGTAAGCAGTACCCAGCCGGAAGCGGGTAAAGAAAGGAAGAAAATAACGAATGACCACCGGGACAATGAGAATGATGCAGATATTAAAGACAAGCATACGCCAGTCGGTTGCATAAGTCTTTGCAGGTATCGACAGGAATGTAATAGCACTCAGCGTTGTGGCAAAAATACTGATTCCCGCGGCCCACCAGGGAATGCGTCCGCTCGCTTTGAAGAAATCCTCGGTATTCTCATTTCGTTTCATGAAGTAGAAGCCCATCAGCAGCATTCCTCCAAAATAGAGGATAAGCACCAGGTAGTTGATCCATCCGAAAGAGGGTTGTGAGGTATAATAAAGCTGCGTGATGAGGGGGGAACGCACTCCGGGGCGAATTTCCCCGCTGGCAATATAGACATTCTTCCCGTCGGATACATCCGATGTGACAGCCACGGGAGGATTCACAGTTTCTCCTGCTTCAAACCATGTATCGGTGATGGTATTGTAGATCAATATCTTGTTATGAAATCCCGTATGATGTATCCACAAACTATCTCTTTTAGCTGTATTGCCTTCCCGGACAGCCTTCTCTACCTGGTTAAAAATATGGCCAGTATCACCGCCGTAGAGCAGCACATGTGAACCACCCACAGCTGAGGCGGTAGCCATTGCCAAAGAAACTGAAGTGTCCTTATCGTGCTGGATATCTCCTTTTTGGGTCCACCTGTTGAGTGAAGGTCGGAAATGGTAAACAGATGCATAAAAAATTGTGGCTTCTCCGGCAGTTCTTCTGGCCCTTCCGCCAAAAGAGAAGAGAGCCACCTCTTCCCCATCCTGCTGGGAAGTAAGGGTAGCTCCCGAAACCGGTACTGGAAAATTGGGTAGTTTTTCCCATCCTTTTGTCGGATTGGAGAGGTCGAGCACCAAAAACTGGTCGGTTGAGGTGCCGTCGGCCAGTTCGCCGCCAACCAAATAAACCTTTGAGCCTATGACTGTAGCTGTGGAATTTTTTACCGGCACTGGTAGCGAGGGATATTCTGTGACAGTGATGCCGCTGCCGGAGTATGCCAGTAACCAGGATTTTCCGGTGATGCCATCCGGGGTAAGTCCACCCACACAGAGCAGTCCCCCGGGAAGCGTGGCATAGGAGCCTTCCGCCAAGGGTACAGGCAGGTCATTTCCCTGATAGACCTTGCTGAAAGACCCGTCAGGGAGTTGTTCAAAAACAAATACCTGATTCGAAAAATGTTTGATTCCATCCTGCCATGGTTTCCCTCCGGGGAAAGCGGATCCTCCAGCCATGATAAACCGGTTTTCCTGTTTACCGAAAAAAGTACCTGCCAGCCCCTCCCACAGGGTAGAATCTTCCAATGTCTCCATGGAGAAACAGTTTATCTGGTGAAGGGTATTTAGATTATCCGCTTTTAGGAAAGTGACAGATATGGATAACCACATCCATATAAGGAGATAGATACGTGAAATTTTCTTTCGGATCATGCAGTAAATTTATATGAAGTTTGTGGTGAATAAAAAATTGTAAGTCTTCGAACGCATCATGGTTGTATCTCTTTAAGAGAAACCGTCTGGAAGGCCATGTCAGCCTGGCTGCTCTCATACAGAATGCCAAGGGTGGAGTCGTTCACCGATGTGATGCAGGAATAGCCACGTCCGCTGTATTCATCAAGCAGGATCTGTTTCTCTTCGGGCCAGGTATTGCCACCGTCGTAACTCACTTTCAGGGTGATGTTATTCCGTTTTGAGGTAGATGCCGGATTGACAAACAGTAGCAACGATTTTTCCACACCATCCTCCATATAACGATGTGTATGGAGACTAGCCATGCAGGTGGGTTCTATAAGAGCTTTCCGGGAGGTGGGGTGCTCTTTCCAAGTCTCACCCAGATCACTGGTAACAAACACCGATCGGCCGTTCACCTCCTCATTGCCTCTGTTGCGGTTATCCCGCATATTCAGCATCAGTGATCCGTCTTGGAGTTCAACCACGGCACACTCTGTCGTATTTTTGGTTGCCGGGTTACTTGTTTTCCATGTCTCTCCTCCATCTTTGCTCCAGGTAATGTTAGAGAATGAAGTGCCATTTTCATCCCTACCTTGTGATGGAAAAACCAACGTGCCGTCAGTCATGGTGATTCCCTGTCCGGGTGCCGGCGCAAAGAGCCACCACTCCTTCTTTTTTACGGAGGTGATGTTGATTGGCTCGCTCCAGGTGAGGCCATCGTCGCTGCTTTTCGTAATCAGGAACTGGGAGGTTTCCTTCACACCAAAGCCGGGCTGAGAACCTTTCGCACGCCATTGGTGTAGCCACCGTGTGCTGTCGGCAGTCAAACCCTCAACCCATTTCCCTGTCTCCGCATCCAACAATCCGTGCATCCACAGGCCGGCCACATAAATGTCTCCTGTTCGATCATCTACCAGGATGCAGGCATCGCTCACCCCGTTATATTTCTCCGGCATGCCACCCCACTCCTTCCTATCGAGTACCACCTGCATGGGTTCCCAAATGCGTCCGCCATCGAAGCTCCGGTTCAAGGCAATATCCATATGTCCCTGCAGGTCACGCGCACTTTCGTAGCG
This sequence comes from Porphyromonadaceae bacterium, assembly GCA_022840285.1. GTDB lineage: Bacteria > Bacteroidota > Bacteroidia > Bacteroidales > Dysgonomonadaceae > Petrimonas. The sequence goes on along the minus strand of JALHIE010000027.1, from coordinate 80,650 downwards.
TGCATCGTAAATTGCCATCAACGTGCCATTTTTAGAGGTAGCCAACCCAGGTATGCGTGAGGTGTGTACACCGTCCTGTCCATGTTGCCGAAGGGCCACACCGGCTCTCAGTTCCTTTGCATCATGCGGTAAAATTTTCAGTTTTCCCCGGTCGGTGACTATTTCTTCGCACCGTATTTTTATTTTGTGTGACAGATCGATACTTTTTTTCAGGGTAACTGAAACCCAGAGGATAGTAGTATCTTCTGTTACGGTGAAGTGATTGGAAAAAGTAATCTTCGTTGCAGTAGGCTGCACCTCGCCGACAGGATGATCTGTTTCTAATTTATCGTTCTCTCCTGCCCTGAACAGCATTACCTTGTCGATGTCACTTATATCGGTCGTTCCTTCCAGTGAGAGCGTCACTTTCTCAAGAATATATTCTTCCCGGTTGAAGCCGGTACTATCGCGGATCAACCTGATTTTCTGTACCGGGTTGTACTTTTTTCCAGTCAGAACGGGAAGAGTGGGCGAATCTATTTCGGCGCTTACTCGATCGTTGTATCCACATGAGATGGTCAGCATGACCAGAGAGAGTAAAAACAGTATTTTTCTTTGCATGATAAAAAGATATGTGTGTTGTTATTCAAAAAATTCGGGGATGATATTCACAGCTTTTTTCCGAACATCACCGGCCAAATCTTCCGGAATAGACTTATAGGGCCACCTCAAGCTGGCGCCTACGTCGGCCCATCCGCCTACCAAAGCCATAAAACGATCGCAGGCATGATTGGAAAAGTGATGTTGCGTAATAAACGGCTCTATCAGGGTTTTCATAAAATGTTTGATCCGTTGTTCCAACTCCAGCGCCTGACTCATGTCGGTTCGCACTAGTTGATACCATTTCTGGGCAGCCCGTGGGTTCAGACAAGAGACGTTGGAATAGGCTCCCTGTGCACCCAGGCTGATGCCGGTCGCTAGATTATGACCCGGTATAAACACGGAAATGCCATCCCTGTTGTCTTTTACCCTTTTGTACCATTCCAAGTCGGAATTTCTGTCAAACACCTTCACACCCACCAAAGCCGGTATTCCCTTTTTTAAAACCTGCCACTCTTCGGGCTGTAATTGTTTCTTCGCGTGTGGCGGGTTATACAGGACAAGATTGATCTCGCCGGCTTCCGCTGCAATTTTTTTCAGAAATATCGCGCATTCTTCCAAAGTGGGGGGAAACCAATCGGGAAGAATAACCTGTACCGCTCCCGGCTTTAAATGTGTAATCATTTTCAACCGGTGCAGCGATATCTGCGGACTCATGTGACTGATTCCTATTTGAAAAGGGATACCTCCCTTTTCACACTTCACAGCCAGTAGTTCACTAATCCGAAGAAACTCGTCATCGGTCTGTGAATAGAATTCACCGGCAGTCCCGTTTGAATAAATTCCGTTGGGTTGTGAATCGATTAAAACGTCAATCTCTCCGTTTTTGTCAGTTGCCAAGAGCAGCGTTGCCCAATTGCCGTATATTTCATCTGAAGAAAGTGGCTTCATGGTACGATGGTTCCCGTAAGAAAAATCTCATTCCAGTCAAAGGAGACAAAGATCATTTTTTCGTACGGTCTTTTTTCTCCGGCTTCAAAAAAAAGGCCCACTCTTCCATTCGGTAACCTGGTAATGCAGGAGTATGCAGCCGGCCCCTCATACACCAGCTTACTGTTGCTCCAACTCCGGCAGTCGTCCAGGCTAACTTTAAGCGTCAGATGATCTCTTCCGTGAGGCACGGCAGGATTGAGAAACAAATGCACCCCTTGTCCGTCCACCTCACCAAAATTCAATACGGCCGCCTGGCATAACGACTCCACCAGCTGAAAGTCGTGTTCAATCTCCGACCAATTTTGCCCACCATCCGTGCTATAACTGATTGCCCTTGCCTGTTTATTATTGTAGGACCGCATGTTCATCAGCAAGGTACCGTCGGATAATTCAGTCACCTGACTTTCGTTGCACCCAGGCTTGATGGATTCGCTTATCTGCCACGATTTTCCATGATCGTCAGAGTAGATCACATGGGCTCCATAGCCATAGGGGCCTCCTGCCAGGTTTCCTTGAGGATCATCGTAACTATGATTCGCCGGAATAACCAGCCTGCCTTTGTAAGAGCCCTTCTTCACTTGTATCCCTATTCCGGGGCCGGTAGCATACCACCCCCATGAAGGGTCGCGGCATGTTTCTTCCAGACTCGCTGGCTTCGACCACGTTTTGCCATCGTCATCGGAATAACAGACATAGGGTAATCTAGAAGACAACGACGTTTTATTGATGATGTCACTTTCCTTGTCTTTCCCATTATTCCAGCTCATAAACAACCAGATTCGCCCGGTTTCCTCATCGACCACAGGACAAGGATTCCCACAGGTGTTTTTTGCATCGTCCCATACAACCTGTTCATTGCTCCAGGTCATCCCATTATCTTCCGAACGTTTCATCAATAAGTTGATATCTCCGGTATCACCTGACTCACGTCCCTCGCAAAAAGCAAGCAGTGTTCCTTCGTTGGTGACAACCAGCGCCGGTATCCTGTAATTGTTATATTCACCCATCCCCTGTTCCCACAAGACGGTTTGATCAATATCTTCCTTTTCCTTCAAAGAAAGGAACGGTAAGACAAGCAGGATACACGATATTAAAAGTAAATTTTTCCTCATATCATATAGATTAAAAAGAACCATTTGTTGTATTGTTATTCTTTAACTGATGTTTGATTTCACAAACAGCATACATTCTCCTATTTTCTAATCCTGTTAACAATATCGGAAAATTGATTCATTAATGCTTCATTTTTTATATCAGATGCTATATTTTCTTTTTCTGACAAAGCATCATCCATCCGATACAATTCTCGGGCGAACACCGACATGTTTTTTGTATTTCGCCATTCTATGTAACGATATTTTTCCGTTCTCAATGAATATCCCATTGAATCTGGTGATCTCGAATTGATGGCGTCCTGATAAGGTCTTACAATCTGACTTAGTGCATAACTTTTCACTTTTGAGGACTTTCCTTTAAGGATCGGCAAAAGAGAAATTCCGTCGTGAGATGATTTCATTTCTCCATGAGTCAAATCAATTAGGGTTGGATAAATATCGATTAACTCGACCATTGATCGATTAATTGCTCCCTGTTCAATTCCCTTACCACAGAATATTAGTGGAATATTTACCGAAGCTTCATAATTTGTTGTTTTTCCCCATAATCCGAAATCTCCAAGATGAAAACCATTGTCGGAATAAAGAACGATGATCGTATTATCATAGCGACCCAGTCGCTTTAATTCTGCAATCAACTTACCTATTTGTGCATCTATATAGCTTACGCTTGCAAAGTATCCATGCAAGAGCTCCAGCTGTTTCTCTTCCCGGATAACTCCTAATTCTCCAATATCTTCATACCCTCTTAACTCGTTGGAATTATGAAATGCAAAATCTGGTGCTCTTGCGGGTCTTCTCGGATTTTTTAATTCTTTTTTGAACATTTCACGCTCATAGAGATCCCAATATTTTTTAGGCGCCGAGAAAGGAAGATGGGGACGCCTGAAACCCACTGCAAGAAAAAAAGTTGAATCTGTCAGTTGATTTAGTAATTCAATTGCTGCCTGACATACTTTCCCATCAATATATGCCGTATCCTGTACATTTGCATTCTCCGTAGTTGTTGCTTTTGACCTTTTGGGCATATAATTTTCAGGTAATACATACTTATGTCCTCTTCCGTCACGCGTAACACTCAGTACGGAAGGATTCGACCATGATATAGGATCCTGATGATATGCCCCATCATGATATATCTTTCCTACTGCACGTGTTGCGTAGCCTTTTTCTTTATAGAACTGAGGCAATGTGACTACATTCGGTTTTTCTTCACGAAAATGAGGTTTTAGCGTCCATACCTTAATTTCATCCGGTCGCATTCCCGTCATCAATGAAGCTCTGGAAGGATTACTGAGTCCCACCTGACAGTAGGCATTCATAAATAAAACTCCCTGATTTGCTAGCGTGTCGATATTGGGTGTAAGAGCCGTTGAGTTCCCATAGCAACCTAATACCGGAAGCATATCATCTATCGCAATAAATAATACATTGGGTATTTGTTCTTTTGCTTCATCTCTATTACTACATGATAAAAAAAGCAGATGAAAGAACAATCCAAATTTCAGGTTACAGATGGACGAATTGATATTCACTCTTTTATGGTTATTTTAAATAAGAGGGAGACTCATGAAATTAGAGAGTCTCCTTCTTATTATTTTCTATTTATCATAACCCGGGGTCTGGTTGAGATTGGGATTTCGATTGATAGATGCTTGTGCTACAGGCCACAACAAGATGTTTTGTTCATTTTCACGACCTACAAGGAACGAATTTTTTTCAAAAACTACATCAAAACGGATATAATCCCACCAAAGCTTTCCTTCTGCTGCAAATTCTTTCATTCGCTCCTTCAGTATTAATGCATCAATTTCGGAAGCTGTAAGCGTATTCGAATAAAAACTATCGACTCCATAGGCACGTTTGGCAATTTTGTTGAGAGCAGTCACAGCTCCGTTACGGTCGTTTTTTGCATTTTTAATTTCTGCATCAAACAGTACAGCATCTGCATAACGATATACGATCACGTCCGAATCGAAAATACGAGTACCGCTTACCCAGGATCCAGCATACTTGTTTATCCATTGGAAAGTACCATTTTTCTTATCATCAAAGAACGTCTGGAAACTTACAATGGTTCGTCGGTCATTTTCATACTCTGAAAGCAATGCTTTGTAATCGGCCGTATAAAAACACCATTGTTGATGACTTCCCACTTTCACAGGATTTTCAATATATTCTGGGGAAATATACTGGGAGGGCACCAGCCAGTCATTCGTGGCACCACTTGTGTGTTCATCCTGAAGATAACTCCAGGCAAAGATAACCTCCGGTCCCCCTTCATTCTTAAAAATGGAAGAATAATCAGTTACTAAGCTGTAATTGCCGTTTCCCAGTACTGCAGCAACAGCCGTTGCAGCATTGTTGAGTGCCGCATCGCCTCCGTTACGTACCTTAAACATCCAAAGATTATAATCAGCTTTTAACATGTTTATAGAGGCCTGTGAAGCTAATTTACGGTCGGTTACAGAGGCGGGCATATGACTAAGCGCAGCATTAATATCATCACCAACTTGCTTAAACACCAAATCTGCCGCATCGCGACCGGGGAACAATCCTTCCTGTTTATCTGACTCAAAACCTTCCAGCAATACCGGAGCATCTCCCCAAATTCGGCCTATCCAGTAATAACAGAATGCACGCACGAAATAAGCATTGGCCAATACCTTATTTTTTGTTTCTTCACTGACAAATTCTATTTCTGGTGTATATTTCAGGATCAGATTAGCCTGATTGATCGTCGTATATAAATCAGTCCAATTGGCATAACCATGGTTGGTGGGAATCTGATTCTGATAAATCTGATCTCGTGCCGTCTGACCAGCAAGTCCGTCGGCCCACAATCCTGTTCGATACTCTCCCCAGTACATGTAGCCTTGCTCAAATGTAGATCTGAATCTGTTATATAGCCCATATATAGCCGAAGTAGCATCTCCTTCATCCTGCCACATAGAGTTGGCAGATACCTCACTCTTTTGTACGATGTCCAGATCACCGTGACATGCTGTCAATAACGTAAAAAAGGACATTAAGCATATGATGATTTTACTTTTCATGATTCTCATTTTTGTAGTGTGATTTAGAATGTAACTTTTACTCCGATAGAATATTTACGAATAGGAGGATAATTGTAATAACCAGCATTATATGTGGTGGATGCACCTACTTCAGGTGAAACGCCTTCCACTGCGGTGAAATAATGCAGATTATTACCAGCTAAGGTAATGGCCAGATTTTGCATACCCAGTTTACCTAATTTTGAAGAAGGTACATTGTATTGCAGGCTAATTTCACGAATACAAAGGTAATCACCTTTATAGTTGAAGATGTTGGATGTACGACTAAAATTGGCATTTCCGTCATCCGGATCATTGGCTGTAAAACGAGCATATTTTGTTTTATCACCGGGAGCTTTCCATGTTTGTTTTACCTTATCAATCAATGTGTAATTATTGGCAAAGGTGTTCATAAAATATCGCATTTCAGAGTTGTTATTGATTGAGTGTCCCAATGCCCAATCAACAAAAACATTTAGAGATATATTTCTGAATGTAAGATTGTTATTTAAACCTCCTGTAGAGTGTGGAACAGTGTACCCCAGAAAAAACTGATCTTGACTGTCAATGTAATCTTTATCGTTTCGGGTCTGACTACCTGGCCTGTTCTTCCATTCATAGTCTCCGATATGCTTTCTTCCGGCAATTTTCTTCCCGTCTGAAGGGAGATAACCTTTTGCCGAATTATCATACATCGCTGTTTTGGCTTGTTCTTCCGTTTCAATGATATAGTCTACCATATATCCATAATAACGGTAAAGCGACTCACCTTCAGCAGTTCCACCGAAAGCCGTTCCGTCGGCTAGGGTGATACCCCCGATACGATTCTTGTCTCGTCCGTTATCTGGCAATTTAAGCACCTTGTTTTTTACAAAACTCCAGGTGAATTTCGAAGTCCATTCAAAATCTTTTGTACGAATATTGGTCGAACCAATCTCCAGGTCGAATCCATAAAATTTTACTTCTCCAATATTTGTTTGTACAGAAGAAAAACCGGTGGTATTTGGCAACTCTTTGCTAAAAAGTAGGTTTTCTGTGATTTTATCGAAATAATCTGCTGAGACTGTGAATCGATTCTTGAAAAGTGACAGATCGAATCCCAGGTCGAGTTGCGTAGAGGTCTCCCAGGTCAGATCCATATTTGGCATAGTAGAAGCTACAATGCCCGCAAATCCATCATATCTTGCATTGGTGGAATACCTTCCGTACGCATCGTACAGACCAATTGCATTGTTCCCTGTTTGGCCGTAACTAACTCTGATTTTCAAGTTATCAAGATTTTTTATTCCCTGCATAAAGGGTTCATCCGAGATAATCCATCCGGCTGATGCTCCTGGAAAGAATCCCCACTGTTTTCCTTTTGCAAAACGTGAGGAAGCATCCTCCCGAAATGTTGCAGAAAGCAGATATTTTTTTTGAAAATCATATGTCAAACGACCGAAATAACCAATCGTCACATCCTGAGTAAAATTGCTGGTTGCATCCTTCTTATTGGGGCCTGCGGTCAGTGTAGGCACCTTATCAGAACTAGCCCCATCAACGGAAGCCCCCAGGGATTGGTTACTGTCCTTCTGATAAGAGTGTCCTCCCATTATAGATAATGAATGATCGTCTAACCCCTTAATATAGGTTGCATAGATCTCCAGTTTGTCTCGTTTAAGCTCGCCAAAGGATGAACTGGCTGGACGGAGTCCGTTAAATTCATTGGCTCTCTGAAAGCTGTTGCTTTGGTAATGATGGTTGTAGGTTGATAATTGCGATTCAATTTTCAGATCATCAAAAATGCGGTAAGTAAGTTTACCAAAAGCTGACAATCTTTTATCTTCTCGGCTTTGATCATTATAATAGGCATACCAGAGTGGATTGGGTGAGGTGGCATTGTATCCTTTGGTGGGGGTTCCATCATCATTGTACTTTTTCTGAGTGGGTGGTGTCGCCAAACCCCTTGAAATGACATTCATCTGATTAGGGTACTCCTGTGAATTAGCTCTGGAGTAGTCGAATCCCGCGACAAGTGACAAATGTTTATTGATATTTACATCGATGTTACTGCGTAAATTCAATCGGTCGAACCCAGTGGCTATGGCAACACCGGCGTCGTCGGTATAGCCAAGGCTGACATTGTAACGAATCCCTTCATTTCCCCCATCAAGTCCGACATAATAATTTTGCCAAACTGCCTGCTTGTAGATTTCATCCTGAAAGTTGTTATCCTGAAATATCAGCGTTTTTGTCGGATCAATTGGATCGGGCATGGAATAATAACCTGCCGGGATAGTCTCTCCTTCTCCCAGATAACGAGTAGAATAGATGGAGGTAGCTGTATTGCCGGAACTGGCGGAATAACCATCCATTGAATTATACTTTGCATTGGGACCTGCAGCTACTGCCGGACGAACAATACTCAGATAATCCCTGGCGTTCATGAACTTATAGAGTGTCCCTGCTTCCTGCAATGCCATGTTTGCTTCGAAAGTGATGTTCGGAGCTTTGCCAACAGATCCTTTTTTCGTTGTAATCAAAACAACCCCATTGGAAGCTCTTGAACCGTATATAGCTGTGGATGAGGCATCTTTAAGAACTTCTATTGATTCAATATCGTTCGGATTTATCCCACTAAACGCTCTTTCAACTCCATCTACCAGGATGAGTGGTTCATTGCTCTTGTTGATGGAGGAACCGCCGCGAATCCGAATGGTTGCATCTTCACCTGGCGTATTGTTGTTTGAATAAATACGTGTTCCGGAAATTTTCCCTTTCAATCCTTCTCCTACCGTGTTTACCGGTACATTTTGTAATACCTCCCCACCCACTTTGGTAATGGCAGACGTGATGGTACGGCGTGACTGGGTTCCATATCCCACGACCACCACTTCATCAAGACCTACTGTCGATGTGTTTAAAACAACATTGATGACCGGTGAGCTTGTCACTCTCACTTCCAATGTTTGATAACCCACATATGAAAAAATCAGTGTTGAACCGGAAGTAACGGCCAACGCATAATTCCCGTCAATATCAGTGACGGTACCATGTGTGGTTCCTTTCACAACCACAGAAACACCAGGTAAAGTTTCACCTTCGTTATCGCGCACTTCACCTTTAACCATTATCTCCTGTGCCTGGAGAAAAGCAACTGAAAAGATTATACCAGTTAATAAGGCCAAAAATCGATAAATTTTTCTCATCTTTGTATAGATTTTAAAAATAATTGTGTTTTTAAATTCTTCCAGAAGGGGGTATTGTTTAGAGGACACACTCCCTTCTCTATTTTACCAATAAACCAATGCCCTGGAGGTTCTCCCTGAGAGCATCATACTCTTCCCTTTCGAATGTGGCAAAAGGAGGGCGGCAGGGTCCACATTCGATTCCAATCAGATTCATGATGGCTTTTCCGCCTCTCACGCCACCTCCATATTGAATAATGATTTTCACCATTTCTACCGACTGCATCTGAAAGGCACGCGCCGTTTCCACATCGTTACTTTCCATAGATTTCAGAATATTCAGATAAACATGGGGTATATAGTTATACGTACTTCCCACACCGGCTACGGCTCCGAGTGCTAATCCACAAATCAGTGTCTCGTCGAAGCCATGCAACACCTCAAATGCCCCGTTATCCAGCTGAATACAGTCGCCCATTTCCATCAGGTTGTTGTGTGTAAACTTCACTCCGGCCAGGTTGGGAATAGTTTTTTTCCCTTCGTGAAGAAATTGTGCAACCGAAAGGTTTACCCCGGTCATGGAGGGCATGTTGTAGTAATAGAATGGCAATTGAGGAGCGGAAGAAGCAATGGGCGTAAAGAAATCGATCAGATCTTTCACTTTTTCAGGCTTGAAAAAAGAAGGGGCGATACATCCGATTCCATCTGCGCCTTTCACTGCAGCATGACGTGCCAGCTCCATTGCCTCGCGCTGGTTATTGCTGCCCACATGGGCAATAATTTGAAAGTCTCCTTCACCACGTTTTATCCATTCCTCCAAGATCAGTTTTCTTTCGACAGTGGTGAGGGAAGTAAACTCTCCTGTCGTCCCGCAAACAAATACACCCGATATTCCGGAATCTTTAATATGTTGTGCATATTTTCTGATCACAGAATAATTTATATCGCTGTTAGTATCAACGGGTGTAAAGGTTGCAGCAATTAGCCCTTTTAGTTTTTTGTAATTGTTCATAGATATTTTTAATTGGTAAATATACTTTTTGTGTTCGGCTGGTGATTACAAGGACGAAAAAGCCTTATAAACACTTTAAATAGCAACATTGCACTGTACCGATCAAATCAACCGTTTTGCTGAGCAATGTGATATTGATTTCTTTGACTGATAAAAATTCTGTAAACCTCAAAATGCTCCTCCAAGGCCTTTCTATACCTGTCTTCGTCTCCATCTTTTAGTAACTGTAGCAAGTCCTGATGGGTTACAATCCGCCCTTCCTCTTTTAAACGGATATTAATGGGTGCCAGAAACTCCTGAAATTTGTCCTTCACAAATGTCATCACAGGATGAATGATATTCTGGAATTCGGAGATAGTTTTGTTGCCAGTTATTTTATAAAGCTTTGTGTGAAAAGCAAATTCACTAAAAGGAGCATATTCGTTGTTTTCATACATGATTCCTACATTCACAATCTCTTCCAGATCTGCAATATCATCAGGAGTAATTTTTCGGAATATTTCACTACAAATGCCTATTTCCAGAACAATCCTAAATCCGAGAATATCAAAGAGGGTATCTTCACTTAGAATTCTCGGATCAACAGCACGTTTCATTCCGCCGAATATAGAAGGCTCGGAAAGTACCATGCCCCGTCGTGTGCGTGTCTCCACTATTCCCATCATCTTCAGTCGGCTTAATGCCTCCCGTACTACACTCCTCGACACCCCCAATGAGACGGTTAATTCCATTTCATTCGGAATAGCATCTCCTTTTTGCAAGTCCTTCTCTTTGAAATAGTTCAAAAGCCTGTCCTCGACCTGATCTACCAGTGTAGTTGAATTATTTTGAATCCTAAGCCTGTCCATCGTAAGATTATTTTCAAATATGTTTTTTTCCTTTTAAAAAAGAAAGATGTTTTCAGATAAAAATGAACAACAGATATTATTAATCTGATTTGTCTGACAAATAAATGAAGAATATTTTAAATATTTGTTATAAAACCTGATATTTAACAATAATATAACTTTTATTAACGCATTGAGAGGTGAAATTTATTGCAGACTACATTCATTTATTTCCAGAGGTAAAAGTAACCGATAACGAAAGAACAAAAAGTGAAAAACACCCATCACGGGCACGCTATCAAGCGTTTCCGTCATACACTGGACATCAAGCAGGAAACCCTCGCCGTCGAAATGGAGCTTAGCCAGGCACTGATTTTCACCTACGAACAGAGGAAGGTCCTCAACGACGATGTAATCGAACGTTTTGCCAAAGCCCTGAACGTGGCTCACGAACTGATCAAGGAAGTGGAAGAAGATCAGGTAACTTTGATAATTGAAAATAATACCTTTGACAAAGGATGTATGGCTGGTATTTATTATAATGATGGTGATATTCATAACAACTCCGATCCCATTGAACAGATTCTGGAACTGAACAAAGAGAAAACAGCTCTCTTCGAGCTAATGCTCGAATTGGAGAAAGAAAAGAGCGCCCTTCTGGAGAAGTTGTTAGAGGACAGAAAATAAGGTTTCGAGGAATGTGCAGTCGCCTCTGATATTACTTCATTTTGCCCTACACATCGACTTTTAATTATACCGAATATGGATTATGGCTTAAATAACAGTAAAGGGAACAGATATAGTCTTTTACAAAAAGTCAGAAGAAGACTATATTTCACTGACAGACATCTCAAAAATTCGGGACAAAGACAATCCTTCACAAATAATCAGCTTGTGGTTAAGAACCTACAGCACAATCGAATATATCGGGTTATGGGAACATTTATGAGGGGTTTAAAAACGAATCAGCAAAACCTCACTTCTGGATGTCATCTCAAAAATGGATTTCCGAAACAAACGCGATAGGGATAACCTCAAAATCGGGTCGCTACGGAGGAGGCACGTATGCTCACTCGGATATTGCATTTAAATTTGCAGCATGGATTTCAGCAGAGTTTGAACTCTATCTCGTAACCGAATTTAAGCGACTAAAAATTGAGGAGCAAAAAGCGTTAGGCTGCTCGGCCAAACGGGAACTGTCGAAAATCAATTACCATATCCATACCGATGCTGTAAAGCACAATCTGATCCCGGCAAAGCTTACCCCGCAACAAATATCAATCGTGTATGCCAGTGAAGCGGACGTGTTGAATATGGCTCTTTTCGGGATAACGGCAGGACAGTGGCGTGCAGCCAATCCCGGATTGAAAGGCAATATCCGTGATTACGCAACCATCAACGAACTGATATGCCTGTCGAATATGGAGAACATCAACGCCGTCCTGATCAACGAGAAAATTCCACAATCGGAACGGCTGCAAAAACTTAACCAGATAGCCATTCAACAGATGCGGGTGTTGCAGGAAGTTGAGAATCGTAAATATTTGAAATAAGACGATAGCGCAGCTTTATCAAAGCTTATTTTCAGCCAAAATATCTTTGGTAACGGCTTTTGGAAACGTTTAAGGAAAATGAACTTGACAAAAAAAGCAATGTGCATTTTTTGCACATTGCAAATTCTGACAAGCCTGTTAAATTTTACAGTTTGGATGTTATCATATCAGTTGGTTATCGGGTAAAATCCATCAGAGGCACACAATTCCGGCAATTTGCCAACAAAGTATTGAAAGAGTATATGCTTAAAGGTTACGTCGTCAGTCAACGCATAGATAAGTTGGTGAGAACCGTTGCCGAACAGGGCGAAAAGATAGATTTCTTTGTTCGTACATCTCTCCCTCCAGTGGAAGATATTTTTTTCAACGGGCAAATATTCGATGCCTATGTATTTGCTATCAACCTAATCAAGTCAGCTAAAAAATCACTGATCCTCATTGATAACTATGTCGATGAAAGCGTTCTTTTGATGCTGACCAAAAGAAATTCTGGGGTTACGGCCATTACCTATACCGGAAAGGTATCCGAGGGACTTCTTTTAGATTTGCAGAAACATAATAATCAATACCCGGAGATAATCATCCGGGAATATAAACAAGCACATGACCGGTTCCTTATTATTGACGAAACCGACGTATACCACCTGGGAGCATCACTGAAAGACTTAGGGAAAAAACTGTTCGCTTTCTCTAAACTGGATATTGATGCCCGGATAATAATTTCTCACTATAATATTTAATTAGCATATTTATTCTTTTGGATCTGCTTCCGCTTTGCCAATATCCAACATATAGGAGAACACATCAATAAAATATACTCATGGAAGAAAACTCATAACTTTTTAACAATATCGTTTTTTTATCCAAATAATCGTTATATTTGCGATTCAAAATACTGATACTTATGCAACACACAAGTTTCCATCAATTATTTATCCGGATTCAACAAACTTTCGTAAACACCCCTGTTGCGTGTAGATATACGAATGTTTTAAATTTAACATTTAGGCAAGGAGGAGATTGATTGGGTGAAAAACATGTTAGTGGTAAGCTTTGCGACAGTATTTCGCCAAAAGAATGAACAAAATGAAATTGACACCTGAACAATTTATACTGCTTGAAAATTCTTTTCTAAGACATTTTCCAACACAGATTCCAGACGAAATATTTCAGGACTACAAAACGATTCTTGAGTATAAAGACCTTATTAGGTATGCAAAACCTGACAAACGTATTTTAAATCATCTTCTTGACACTGTTATTGAAAAAATAAAAAGCAATCAACGTTTTCAGAAAATTACCTTCATCAAGTTAATTCGCTGGCAATATGATAACTCTTTTATTGACAGCAAAACTTCTGACAAATTGTTTTTCGTTTTCAAGTCATTAATAAATGAAGTCAATGAGACGATTGTTTGGAGTTTAAGCGTGACAATTAAAGACATTGAACTTTCACAAGAAAACATTGACTGGCTCATAGACAATTATGAAATTTCAGAACACATACAAAATAGACTTCTTCGTTATCCTAAACCCAACAAGGCAATAACAACTTGGTGCAACCAAAGACTGAAGAAAAAAGACCTAGACAATCGTTTATCCGAACTAATTGGACTGAGATTAAACTTTGATACCAACTTCACCTACAAAGACAAAACTAGCTTGATTTGGGGTATTCATTATTCCAAGCTTTCAGACAAAACGAAAAAGGAATTACTTCTTAAACATTTGACTCCTGACAATTTTGAAGAACTAATAAAGATTTGCGAAAAGAATAATTACACTGACATCATTTCACAGCTTTATAATGAAATTGACAAATAAAAATATAGAAATTTGTATAACGGACAGAGAAGCACGACCGCATAACACGGATTTTGTGTCAGGCGGGGTGACGTGTAAACTTGATGCTTTGTGCTCCGAAACCCGCCCTAACGCAAATCCCGAAAACTTTAGGCGTAATTCACCCTATTCCAGAGACATTGACTACTTAAGCTAACGTAATAGAATGGTCAAAAAAGTGAATGAAAACTGAATAAAACCCATAATATAAACCATTGAATTACTGACATTTAATTTTAAGTTAGTCAGAAATTAAACAGAAAACATATGAAAAAGAAATTTATTGGATATTATTCGCCAGATAAAAAAGAAACTGACGAAGCTTGGAGCAAAGGAGTATTTGCTTTTGATGCAAATACACTTTTAAACTTATATCGATATACGGTAAATACAAGAAATGATTTTATTCGAGCATTGAAAACGATAAAAGATAAGCTATTTCTTCCATATCAAGCCGCATTTGAATATCATGAAAACAGACTTGGGGTAATTGAAGGAATCGAAAAATCATATGATGATATTAATTCTCTTCTTATAGAAAATTTTGATAAAAACTTACAAAAGCAATTAAATCACTATAAAAAGCATCCGTCAATCCTAATAGATGAAATAATAAAAACACATGATAATTTCTTGGAGAATGTATCCAATGAGCTTGAAAAACAAAAAGCGAATCATCCAGATTTCAAAACTGAAGATACTGTATTAAATGAAATTACTGAACTTTTTGATGATAGTGTGGGTGAAGAATTCTCAAAAGATGAATTAACTAAGATTTATTCAGAGGGAAAAGAAAGGTATGCTAATGAAATCCCTCCTGGATATAAAGATGAAAACACAAAGCAAAAAAAAGGGCTCAGAAACATTTATGGTGATTTGATTGTCTGGAAAGAATTAATTAATTATACGAAAAACAAAAAAAATCCTCTCATTTTTATAACTGATGATAGAAAGGAAGATTGGTGGACAATTGAAAAAGGGAAAACTTTAAGACCAAGAGAAGAATTAATAAAGGAATTTTTTGATTTTACAGGAATAAGAATTCTAATTTATAATGCTGACCAGTTTTTAACTTATGCAAAGGAAAGAGGTTTGCTACCAGAAATTAAAGATGAGACGATTGAAGAAGTAAAAGATATTCGTGTTTCAGATGAAAAATATTATACTAATTTAAGTGATATTTTGAACACACACTCACTTGCTTCAAAGAGTATTTTAGACATGCTAAGTGCTCAGACCTGTAAACCAATTAATATTTCTGACACGTTAAGTTCTCAAGCAATTACTTCAAAGAGTATTTCAGATATGCTTAGTGCCCAATCATATAAACCGATTAGTATTTCTGATATATTGAGTTCTCAGGCAATGACTTCAAAAAGTATTTCAGACATGCTAAGTGCTCAAAAGTTAGCATCAAAAAATATATCTGACTTTTTTGATTCTTCTTTGAATAAAACTGACAGTCCTAAGAAATCTATGAAAAAGACTAAAACAAACGGTGATGATGAAAAAAAATCTACACCTAATAAATAGGACTCTGAGCGGTCGGCACGACCCAGCGATGAGTCGGTGTTGAATTATACCCAGCGTTTCCGGTTATTACGTGCTTAACGATTTATTTTTCAGTTCAGTTCATGTAACGATATTACGATTTCAAAAAATCTTTTAAGAGGTTTGAAATATCTTCGTTATCTTTGCTATGTTATATTTCGTACACTACTTTAGAAAATAAGGAAAAATTACATTATCCTTTCAAAGAAGAAATCCAATAAATGGAAACATGGAAACAACATATAGCTGCAAATTCCCGGCACAAACTGCTTTTTATCAAGCGTGAGATAGAAGATATATCGTTTGTGGATGTGGGAACTGAATTATCTGCAGCAATAGAGCATATACTTCATGAAAAACGGCTCTCAATGGTGGCCGAAGAAGCTCTTGACAAGATTATTGATCAATATACAATACAAGATCCTGATGTTGGCGATTATGTTGCTATCCGAAATATTGGTATCCTCTTTGAACCTGCATTGCATATCAATCTTCATGCGAAAGTCGATTCGTGGTCGAGGACCAGAGTGTTAATCATTCATCACGAAGGTACTATTCATAACCATGTCTTCTTTCTTACCACAAACAACGAAACCAAGTATTCATTAAACTTGAAAGATATAACATATAAGACCTTATAGAATGAGATACAGAGATTTGATTCAATTTGACCCGATTGATGAAATCATCAAGTTTGGGAAACTCGATGATGATGATTATCGTGCAAAAGTGGTAAAAAACTTTGTGTTTTCCAATACCTTCGAAAACTACATTATTCCGAAAATCTGTGCAACACTCGATTTGAATGCCACAACAGAAACAAAAGGTATCCAGATTGTGGGTAATTATGGTACCGGTAAATCTCACTTGATGTCACTATTCTCCATCATTGCTGAGAATGCGGATTACCTACCCATGGTACAGAGTGAGAAAGCAAAAGACTGGCTCAAAACGATTGCTGGAAAATACATGGTTTATCGTTTTGAATTGGGGCACAATCAGGAATTGTGGGATATTATCACTTATAAGATTGATTCGGCTTTGGCGCAATGGGGTGTTGAATATTCCATTTCGGGTGATGATTCTCCTAAATCTTACTCTGAAAAGATAGAGTGCATGATGGCAGCCTTTGAAGAAAAATACCCTGAAAAAGGCTTTATGCTTGTCATCGATGAAATGTTATCCTATTTAAAAGGTCGCAGTGAACCCGCTAAACTGAATCGTGATCTGGCTGTTTTGCAGGCGTTGGGTCAAATGAGCGATCGTACCCATTTTCGTATGGTATTTGGTGTACAGGAACTTATTTACCGCTCTCCCGAATTTCAATTTGCCAAAGATATGCTGGGAAGAGTGAACGAACGATATGTTGACCTCACTATAAAGAAAGAAGATGTACAATACATCGTACAACAACGGTTGTTACGAAAGGATGAACATCAGAAAGCACAGATTCGCCAACATCTGTCTCAATTTCTGGTTATGTTTCCAAATATGAATAACAACCTGGATACTTATGTGAACTTATATCCCGTGCATCCAAGCTACTTTGATAATTTTTCCTTGATACGCATCGGCAAAAGTCAACGTGAAGTGTTAAAGACACTATCCCATAAGTTTGAAGGTATCATGAACGATGAGGTGCCTACAAACGAGCCTGGTCTAATCTCTTATGACTCCTATTGGAAAGATATACAGCACAATGTAGATCTGAAGGCCGACCCCGATGTAAGTAAGGTGAGCGATATTACTGAACTGATTGATCAAAAGATAAGAGATAACTTTACGAAGGGCCTTGCTCCTAAAAGAACGTTGGCTCACCGTATTGTATCTGCTGCAGCCATCAAGATGCTTCAAGCAGACCTTAGTCAGCACAATGGAGTTACTGCCGAATCGTTGGCCAACGACCTTTGCCATATCGATCATACGTGTGAAAACTACGATGAGTTGGTAGATTTGGCATTTAACCGTACTTTGGATGCAATTGTTTCGGCCACCATCGGACAATATTTTGAAAAAGGAGAAAACAATGAATACCACCTCAGAATAGAAGGAGGCGTCAATTACGAACAGAAGGTGAAGGATTATGCCGCACAGATGGGAGACGCTCAGAAAGATGAATACTTCTATATGTTTCTGGCCGAAGTACTGCCGGTGGAAGGCGAGACATACCGTCGCAATTTCCGGATCTGGGCACACAATATAGAATGGTTATCCCACAAATGCCATCGTGCCGGATATATCTTTATGGGTAATCCGAATGATCGTTCAACCACTCAGCCACAGCAGCATTTCTACATCTACTTTATGCCTATCTTTGATTCAGCTGGGAAATCTTATCCTACAGAGAAAGATAGCGTTTTCTTCCTGATGGACGATTTGAGCGATGAGTTCAAAAAGAAAGTTACGCTCTATGGTTCTGCTCTCTCTCAAGAAGGCAGTGCAAGTAGCGATGAAAAGCCTCGCTACAAACAACTCCGCGAAAAATTCTTTAAGGAAGCACGTGAACTTTTCAACCAACAGTTTCTTGCCAAAACCATGGTGGAGTATTTGGGTGAAAAGCTTGCTATGGAAACAATGCAGGGAGCACAAGCAGAATCAAAAATTGATGCCATCAGTGCGGTCACTTCTTATATTATGGAGCTGCAGTTTGAGGCAGAGAACCCTCATTACCCGAAGTTCTCACAATTGGGTCAACCTTTGACACGGGAAAATCGTGATAATCTTTTGCGTTCAGCTCGTGCTAAAATAGCCAACCCTACCATCATAAACCGAAATGGAGAAGCCATCCTGATGGGACTTGGTTTGTGGAATGACGGTCGCCTTAGCACCGATCACTCGCAATATGCCCGTAGTCTGAAGCAGAAACTGGAGGCAAAAGATGGTCAAGTAGTGAATCGGGATGAGATATTGGATTTGTTCTTCGATGAAACACACGAGTACATCTCCTCCGATTTTCATATTGAGGCCGATTTGCAAATGTTGGTGATGGCAACCATGGCAGCCTTGGGTGAAATAGAGATTGTGCTACAAGGAGGTACACGTATCAATGCGAGCAACATTGCCGATATCAACAAACTGAATCCGCAAGATAATTACACATTCTCGAATATATGTCCCCCCAAAGGATTGAATGTTGCCTTGGTTCGTGAGTTGATGTTGGGCCTGCTGGGTATAGACCGTGTGAATGAATTGGATAGTCCAAACAGCAGTGTGTTTGCCGATTTGTCGAGCAAGGCACAAAGCATCGAGAACCGCGTGGTCACTTTACAGCATAAGATTCAAGGAGACTATCGTTTTGCCGGTGACATTGAAGTGATCTCAAGCGAAGAAGCTTCGGAATTTGACAAGGAACTTGTTCGTTTAAAAGGCATTTGCAACCAACTTCAGCGATACAACACCAAAGCCAAGATGCGCAATATTGATTGGTCTATCGATGTGGTTAAAAAAGCGATGAACGAAACTTTGCGGAAGCTGGATGACACAGAACGTATGCTGGAAGAGTTGAATGTCTTCAAGGATATGATTGGCTATCTACGCACTGCGCTGTCCAACATCAATGAGCCCAATCTCAAAGAGGATATTATCGCAGGTATTAGCAATATTAAAGAGGTAATAGGCCAGGACAAAACTGTGGTTGATAACTATAAATCAGAACTTAAGACCCTAAAAGAGCGATATGCCGATTGGTATATGAGCGAATATGTAAAAGCACATATCAGTGAGATTGACTATAGCAAGGCACAGAAACTTAGGGCCAATGACTATAAACAGGTGTGCGATACTATTCGCGATGCACCTTTCATTAACCCTTCCCGGTATGATGCATGGTTAAGAAAATTAGCACTGCTGCAAGTTGTGAATCCAACTGTCAGTAAGCAGACAATCCTATCCATGCCCACAGCTCCCGATGGCTTCAATCCCACACTTCAGCGAGAGCAGCTACCACAAATTGGAGAATTACAGGACGAGTTGAGCGAAATTTTCGCTGAATATGAGCAGCAATTCCGTGATGCTCTGGATGATCCTACAACTAAGCGCAATCAGGAGATGCTGAGCCATCAGGAAAAGACCATGATTCAGCAGTTTGCCGATGGAGTGATCAAACTCAATCGGCAGTATGCACATCCGTTGATAGAAATTATTACTAAATTACAGCGTAGTTTCACGAAAATCGAGATCAATCATGGGGATATGCTTCGAATCTTTTCTAAGCCTATGACTAAGCAACAAGCTATTGAGGCTTTGGCTGAATACATAGAGGCCCAAAGCCGTGGACACCGTCCGGAAGATGTACGTATCATAATCAAATAAAGAGAATAAAACCAAATATGAGCAATAAAGACCCCAGGCTGTTTCTTGATGATGAATTTGAGGAGACCAGTTTAAACCCCGAACCCGTAGTTTGCTTTGGAATGGAATTTCCATGTGAAGAGGCTCGTCGGGATTATTTTCGGGAAGAGCTTCGCAAGAAACTGCCGGAACTAAAAAAGATAGAAGGCTTTCCTATTGGAGAAGATGACGATATTGTCAATCTCTCTGATCCCCCATACTATACAGCTTGTCCCAACCCCTGGTTAAATGATTTTATTGGGGAATGGGAAAAAGAAAAAGAACAACTTCAGGCAGAAGGGAAACGACAGGCCCGTTTTGAAGTGAAAGAGCCATATGCAAATGATGTAAAGGTAGGTAAAAATAACCCAGTGTATACTGCACATACCTACCATACAAAAGTACCTCATCCCGCTATCATGCGATATATTTTGCATTATACCCAACCGGGCGACATTGTATTCGATGGGTTTGCAGGAACAGGGATGACTGGAATTGCCGCACAAGCTTGTGGTAATCCTTCAAAAGAAGACATAGAGTCAATTGAAAGAGAATGGGGTGAACAATCAGGAAAACATCCAAATTGGGGGAAACGTCATGCAATTTGTGGAGATTTGTCTCCATATGCTTCTTTGGTTTCATACAATTATAATACACCAGTCAATTCGTTAGAACTAAAGAAAGAAGTTGAAAGAATATTCAGTGAAACAAAGGAAGAGTGTAAATGGTTGTACACTACAATGCATGAAAGAAAAGAAATTGGGTTAATTAACTACATGGTATGGAGTGATATTTTAATATGTACCAACTGTGGCAAGGAATTCGTTTATTGGGATGCAGCAATAGATAGGGATAATAAGTGCATTAAGGATGAATTTTATTGCCCTCATTGCAATATTATACATACTAAATATTCAACAAAAAGAGCCTTTAATACTATCTATGATAATTATTTAGGTAAAACGGTGTCAATTAACAAAACTACTCCGGCAATTCTAGTATATTCTGTTGGTAATAAAAGATTTGAAAAAAAAGCGGATGAATATGACAAAGCTTTACTCGAAAGAATAATGAATTATAAGAACAACTACTTTGTCCCTACGTATGAATTGCCTAATGGTTATAATACACAACAACCCAAAAATGCTCAAAACATATGTTATGTTCATCAATTTTATACTTTGAGGAACCTAATCGCGCTATCTACTTTCTTTGATAAGATACAGAAATCAGCACTGTCAAACAAACTAAAGTTTATTTTTACAGGAATGGTGAATCGTTCTACTAAGATGAATCGAATCCATGTCAGTAACTATTTTTATGGAGGTGGCGGATGGAATGCAGGTCATTTAAAAGGCACCTTATACATACCGAACTTGCCCATAGAGACATCAATACTTGAACAAATTGAAGACAAATTGAGTGGATATCTAAGAGCTATTCCATACTTTCCACGAGAATTCGATAATGCATTGTATATAGGATCAGCAGAAAAATTTCCTATTAATGATGCTTCTGTAGATTACATATTTACAGATCCTCCATTTGGTTCAAACATTATGTATTCTGAACTCAATATATTACCAGAAGCATGGTTGAAAGTTCTAACAAATAGTCAGACAGAAGCTATCATAAATTCTTGTCAGGATAAAAATTTCTCATTTTATTTAAATAAGATGTCGAAAAGTTTTGCTGAATACTATCGTGTTCTTAAACCAGGCAAATGGATGACTGTAGAATTTAGTAACACCAATGCTGGTATATGGAATTCTATTCGGCAGGCAATAACTAAAGCAGGATTTGTTCTAGCAAATGTAGCTGCATTGAATAAAGGACAAGGTGGTATGCGTTCAATAACAACGACAACTGCTGTAAAACAAGATCTCGTAATTTCATGCTATAAACCTTCTATAGTTTTGCAGTTTGAAAACAAAGATTCTATAGAAAAAAATATATGGAATTTTATTGAAGAACATTTAGAACATTTATCCCCAGTTCTAATTAAAGATAATAATATTGAATGCGTTGTAGAACGTGATCAGCGTATTCTATATGACAAAGTCGTTTCATACTTTGTTATGCATGGCATTGAAGTACCTCTAAATGCCCAAGAATTTCAGAAGGGTCTTCGAGAACGATTTATTGAGCGCGATGGGATGTTCTTTACGGCTTCTCAAGCATTGGAATATGAAGACAAGAAGAGTAAAACAACAGGTATTGTGCCAATGGCATTGTTTATAGGCAGTGAAGCAGAAGGCATTGAATGGTTGAAGCGTGAATTGGAAACACCCCAGACCTATTCAGAATTGCAACCTGAATGGATGAAGAATATGACTCCCACTAAGAAAGGTGATATTCTTCCTGAGCTATCCGAAATTCTGGAAGATAATTTCATCAGAGACGCTGATGGCAAATGGCGCAAGCCAGATGCCGAAAAGGCTGCCGATATGGAGATTATGCGGGGAAGAAAGATGATGAAAGAATATAATATGTATCTGGAACAGGCCCAAAAGCCAAAGGCTAGGCGGATGAGAGATACCCGTCTCGAAGTACTACGCTATGGTTTCAAGGAGTGTTACAAGCAAAAGGACTACCAGGCAATTATCACAGTGGGCGACCATATACAGGAGTCTCTGCTTCAAGAAGATGAGATTCTGCTCCAGTATTACGATATTGCTGTTTCAAGAGTGTAATCTCTTAGAATGTTGGGTTGTAAAAACGAAAGTGTATGACCAAGGAAGAGTTGAACGAGTTGTTGCAAACGGATGAAAATTTTCGCATAGAACGTACTGCTTCCACTTCCAACATGGATAAGTTTCAGGAGGCAATCTGTGCTTTTTCCAATGATCTTCCCGGTTCCGGGAAGAAAGGCTACCTACTTATAGGTGTCAATGATGATGGTTCGGTGAGCGGACTTAAAGTGGATGATGCCCTGGTAAAAAAGATTTCCGGAATTCGTTCAGACGGCAACATCCTCCCTTTACCTGTAATGAGTACAGAAAAGGTAGAAACCGAAAAAGGCGATGTGCTTGCCGTCGCAGTTACTCCTTCTCTCTTCACTCCTGTCCGCTACCGAGGTCGCGTTTTCGTACGCATCGGCCCACGTAAGGATATCGCTTCGGCTGAAGAAGAACGGATCCTCACCGAACGAAATGCTGCACATCTAGCCACTTTCGATGTAATGCCCTGCCGAGAAGCAACATTGGATGATATTGATACAGATATCATCAAACAGCAATATTTTCCTCAAGCCATCGATACCGAAACACTCGAAACAGATACTCGTAGTTTTACGGAACAGATGGCCTCTTTACGCTTATACAACAAGCAATATGATTGTCCCACAATGGCAGCAATCATACTTTTTGGTAAACAGCCTAAATATTTTATGCCGGGTTGTTATGTGCAATATGTTCACTTTGAGGGAACAACAAAGGCCGGCAAAATCATCAACGAAAAAGAATTTAAAGGAGGATTAACAACTTTGTTACCTCGATTAGAATCATTCGTAGCCGATGCTATTGTTACGCAACGACCGGAAGAAATAAGTCTGCTACGCGAAAAAACGGTTACAAACTACCCCGGAGGAGCTTTACGTGAACTTTTGATGAATGCCTGCATGCACAGAGATTATCAGTCAAACACTCCCATTCGACTCTATCAGTTTGACAACCGCATTGAAATTATGAATGCTGGCGGACTGTATGGCGAAGCTCGTCCGGAAAACTTCCCCCATGTGAATGCCTACCGCAATCCTATCGTGGCAGAAGCAATGAAGGTAATGAAGTACGTAAATATGTTCAATCGAGGCATAAGCCGGGTGCAGGAATACCTTCAAACCAATGGTTCTAAGCCGGCACATTTTAATGTAAATAAATTAACCGTCTTTGAAGTGGTGGTTATGGATGCTAATGTTACGGCTTTAGAGCGAACTCATGATGAACTCCGCACGAAGTTGGCACAACTTGACGACAACTTCAAAATTCGCGTTAAATCACTGATATGCAACATCAATAGTGACTATTATAGTGCGAGAGAATTGCAACTTCGTATGAACTCCGCACAAACTCCGCTCGAACTCCGCACGAGCTCCGCACGCTATTTTATGGTGCATATTCTTAAACCGGCTATCGAGCTTGGTTGGATAGCCCCTCTCTATGCAGACACCCCCCACCACCCCAAACAAAAATATAAACTTACGGAGTTGGGCATTACAATGAAAGTTATTCTTTCAGAGGAGAACCATGAAATATAAAGGCAAAAATATAGAGATAATAGGTAGTAAGACGCTATTTGGCAAGGAAACTCACTGGATTCGTATCCTGGAGGATAACAGTTTTGCCCAAGTGCTTAGTTCTGATCTGGATGATGATCTGAACAGGAACTCCAACAGGGGTCTGGCATACGTTCGTTATATGGCTATAGCGGCACGTATCAAAGAGGAAATGGCTCAAAAGCGATTGTTGGCCCCTTATGAAAGTAGCCTTATTCCTTTGCCACACCAAATACTGGTATTGGAGAAAGTAATGCAGGGTATTCAAACCCGTTTTTTGTTGGCAGATGAAGTGGGCATGGGAAAGACCATTGAAGCTGGACTTGTGATAAAGGAGAAGAAATTGCGCGGCGAGATAACGCGAATCTTGTTGATTGTGCCTAAATCGGCTATGCTTCAGTGGCAACAGGAGTTGAGGGAGCACTTCAACGAGAACTTCCATATCTACAACAGTGATTTTATTTCGGGGATGGCTCGTACTTTTGCCGGATTTGAAGCAGAAGAGGAGTTGAATTTCTGGAAACAGCATCATCAAATCATAGTCTCTACTGATGCTTTGAAGCCATTGTCAGCTCGACAAGGATGGAGCCAGGAGAAAATTGATGAATACAACAAGTATCGCCTGGAAGCCGTGGTGAATGCTGAATTTGACATGGTTATTATTGATGAAGCCCATCGCATGGGTGGAAGTACGGCACAGGTATCTCGCTATCAATTGGCCGAAACACTATGCAATGCAGTGCCGAACGTGTTGCTTCTCACCGCTACTCCCCATCGCGGCAAGAGCGATCATTTCCGCAGAGTGCTCAAATTGATTGATGCCGACGCTTTCCCGGGAGACGGAATGCCGAGTATTGAAGAGATTGAGCCTTACGTGATGCGTTCAGAAAAACGATATGCGGTGGATTATGACGGGAAGAAACTTTTTCAGCAGCGAATGACCATACGATTGGATGTTCCACTCGACGAAACATATCATCGCTTACAGATAGATTTATACAATCATGTAACCAACTATGTGAGGTATTGTTTTGGACGTGCCAAGCGAGGTAATAGGAATGCTACAGGACTGGTGATGGTGATGATGCAAAAGTTGGCAAGTAGCAGTACGGCCGCTATTTTGGCTGCCATGGAAACTCGTTTGTGGAGGTTGCAACATGGTGAAACGGATGATGACATTGACGACTATGATGAAGAGGGTGTAGTCGACTTTGATGATTTAGATACGAACGACTTTTCGGTTGCAATGCAGGATAATGGCTTTTTCAATGAAGAAACAGCACTCCAAAAATTGATTGTGGAGGCACGCACCTGCCTGGAAACAGAACAAGATGCCAAAGCGACAGCTTTGGTTCGGAAAATCTATAAACTGCAAGACAAGTACAACAATTCTCAGTTAAAAGTACTGGTGTTTACCGAGTTTCGCAAGACACAGGGCTATCTGAAAAAAATCCTTGAAGGTGCAGGATTGACTACGGTGGAAATACATGGCAGCATGGATTTAGCGGAACGACAACAGGCGCTTATGAAGTTTAAGAACGAAGCCAATGTGATGGTGGCAACGGATGCGGCGGGTGAATCGTTGAATATGCAGTTTTGCCACATCGTTCTCAATTATGATTTGCCTTGGAATCCAATGGCCATAGAACAACGCATCGGACGTGTAGATCGTATTGGTCAGAAATTTCCGGTAGTTGCTTTCAATATGTTGACCAATAACACGGTCGACACCAGAGTATATGAGATTATCGTGGAGAAACTGGATGCCATACTGCAAGAATTGGGAATTGACAAAACCAATGATGTACTGGACTCTACTATCGATATGAAGCAGGTAAATCATCTTTATCTGCAATCATTGCTCGATCCCCATCGATTTGATTTTGCCAGTGACAAATGGCTGTATGAGATAAAAAGCAAACTCAACGATTATAAATCTACGGAAGGTATTTTACCTGTTTTTACAGGAGACGATATAAAAAAGGAAAGTGCCGGTGAAATAAAATACAGTCCGCTTCCTGTATGGCTGGAAGAGTTGATGGATCTTTACACGATGAATGAAAAGGGTAAAATTGTGAAGCGATTGTCCGGTGTTTCCGAATACGCCATCAACGGATATAGACTGGAAGCTGTATTTGAGGCAGACAAGCTGGGTGATAATCCTGGTTCGGAACATCTTACTTTGCAACATCCCGTCGTGAAACGAATTCTGGATGAGATGGATGGGAATATTCAAACGATGGTTCCTGTAATTGTGTCTAAAAATGGTGGTGAGACATGTGGCTATCTGACCTTATGGAAAGTGTTGGCCAAAAACAACTACGAAACCAAAACAACTTATTCTGCTCAGTTTATTACCGATGCGGGCAGGGTATTTGCTCCCTACGGCAATGATGTGTGGAATAGATTGGTGCAAGAGAAAAACAGTTTTCAATATGTGGGTGAAACAGAATGCAATCTGGCTATAGAGGAAAACCAAGCCTTAAACAATAATCTTCATGCCTTGTTCCATCGGATGGAAGCCGAAATTCAAAACGTTTTGCAAGCAAGAGCAGAGAAAAAACTGAAGGCTTGGAGTTATGCAGAGAATCGGCTCAACCGCATTGGCATTGAAAACATTAGAAATGCCAAGTTACGAAAGCTGACTACAGAAAAAGAAGAGTGGAAAAGTGCTTTTGCCAAAGGGCTTAGCGTGGTGCCCGACGTGAATCATATCTTAACCGTAAGAATTGATGGATGAATTTATTCATAGGTTAGAACAGAGGCTTACCGGTGAAGGTAAGCGTCTCAGTATTGTGAGAAATCCGGATGGTTTCTTACAACGGCCAGACACACAACAAGCTGTACTTAACGCTTGTGGCTTGCTTTTACTACCAATCTCTTCTTCACTTGAACTTCGTGTGAGGTATGAACTGTACGACAAAAACACCCGAGAGCGAATTTGCTACATCATGGATGACCCATCCTCTGTCTTACCTGATATTAAGCGATTGTTATACAACGCCCATACCTTTTCAATTCCAGATCTTATGCCTGCTTGCAATGAGGCTGAAATCCGTCAAGCTCGACTGACATTTGGGATGGCTTCTTACATCCACAACAAGAAATTCGTTTATAACCTTTCTGCTGTTGAAACCAAAGAAGTGATTGAAGAGGCAAAAAAACGCTACGGAGAAGACATAAATGAACTGACTACAAAACTAAAATCAATCCCATTAAAATGGGAGAAGGTGGAAACGATGGATTCCATTTGCCACATCTTACTCAAGGCGATTAACCAAGGAGTTTATGATAAGATGGAGTCAGCTGTAGAAATTATTAATGAAGATTTCCAACAATATATTGCCGAGAAATATTTTGCTTTGTCTTCATCGTCACACATCGTTAAGCCTAAAACGGTAAATAAAATATTGCCTCATTTGGCTTACAAACACAATCGTACCGAAAAGGTGGCGTTGGTTGTGATAGACGGTATGACGTTTTGGCAATACCTGATATTGGAACAAAAATTAACAGGGTTGGGGATTAAAACGAAGAAGGATTCAACCATGGCTTGGATTCCCTCTATTACCAAACTATCGCGTCAAGCTATTTTTAGAGGAAATATTCCACAACAAGATTACGGGCAGACTCCCATCGCTGAGGGAAGACTTTGGAGCGAGTTTTGGTCCAATCGTTACAGGGGTTCCAAACAGATGCAACCTTATGAAATTGCCTATACACACGATAGTCTCTTGACAGATGACAACGTTCTGTATAAACAAGCGTTTGTGGATGTCAGTCTGGATCGTAAAATGCACAGCTCTTCCAGCAATAAAGACTTATACGATTTGACGGAAAACTGGGCAGAAGAAGCAGCAGAGAATATCAAATTGTTGCATGAGCAGGGATATACAATTTATATTACTGCCGACCATGGCAATATCATGGCTCATTCCTGGCGATCGCTCAATTCACAGGAACGCACATTTTTATACGAGAAAGAAAGCAAAGGGAGTAGACATCTTATTTATTCAAATGCAACCTACCTGGACAATTTTATTCAAAATAATCCGGAGATTCATAAAGAGTTGCTTGTACATGATAATTGGGCCGTCTGGAAAAACAGTCGATGCTTTAAGGGAAAAGATGAAATAACCCATGGAGGTTCCCATTTCCTGGAGGTAATCGTCCCTTTTGTCACAATAGAAAAAGATTGAAATGGAAAAAATTATAGGTATCAACCAACGAATAAGTATACATGTAATGGAGATGGCCATAAAAGCTTGTCTCGACGGCAGCTTCACGCCTGAGTATGCTGCAGACTTGGCTGCCGGTGAATACCAGGGCGCAAACCGAATCAATAAAGCTCGCAGTATCATTGGTAAATTGACACAACGCAACCCGCTTTATCCTTTCATTGAAGAGCACAAGCAGGAATACCTTACAAGTCTTAAATACACCGGAGACAGAGCAATCATATACGCTGCACTGATCAATGCAGCTTATGGCTTTGGCTATGATGCCATGGTCATATTGGGAAAATTTTTCCATGTGCAGGAGCAAGTATTCACCGGCCTTATCATGAGCCATATGTCATCGATGTATGCAAGTAATCGCTCGCTGTCAAATGGATTATACTGCATCATGCCCATGTACATTGAAGATAATTCGATTGTGACTTCTTTCGCTCGGGATTTGTATATCAAATCATTTTTTGTGAATAATCCTATGCTTGAGGAAGGTAGCCACGATTATGCAGATCATCCCTATTTTGAATTTATTTGATTCGTGTAGTTATAGAGAAAAATACCAATAGTAACATGCAAGTTCGTATTGGTTAACACTGTCCAAATTGAGAAAAGTTGGAATCAGCGTATTTGGAATTGGGGCTTGATTTTTAACCAATTTCTTACAATATTTGAAAGCAGGATTCGAGTATAGAACTTGAACCCTGTAGTATGGGGTTTACACAAAAATTTGGATAGTACCAACTATAAACAAATTTTTATTCTGAAACCTTGAATATTCTTTTGTGACCACTCCAATATTTATTTCCTACATTCCACTCACATGCTACGTTATTCAGTTGGAGCATTGCATCTTCAACATCTTCTTTTTTGGCGCTTATGTCCCACATGGCCTCAGGATTTGAAAAATACTCTCCGTATTGCACTAATATATTGATCACGAAAGGCTTGAAAAGTTCTTTATCAATATCTTCAAAATGGTATTGCATAACCGAAGCAAAATTATTTATGCAACTGTTTAATCCTGGATTAGCTTTGGAGGCAATTCTGTTTACCACAACAAGATACTCTGAAATGAATTTCTGAACTCCAAAGCTATCAACCTCGAATACGAGTTTTTGTATACCTTCCCTTACTTTGTAGTCGTCATTAGATATAAGCGAACTCATAATAGATTCTGATTTGCTTAATTGATGATAGGTTTCTTCTACAAGTTTACTTACCTTCTCGAATTCCTTTTCGAATTTCAAAATAGGTAAGTTAACCCTTAAAAATAGTTGCATTTCTAATACCAATCTTGCCCAATACGATTTAAAAATAAAAAGTTCTCTCCCATCTTCTAATACCGATTTTATGCTGTTGAGAGATTCTTTTAATTTACTAAAAATGGTCAAAACCGTGGATCTAGAAAAACTTATATGGTTTTGTACTTTACTGACTTTTATAAAATCTCTACCGTACCCGATGTATCTTTTTTCGTGGTCATAGTTTATGCCGTTATGCCATAATAAACTATTCTCAATTAATGCACGTTCTATTTTTCGAGCCAACAAAAGATTTAATTGTGATAACCGTGATGATGCTTCTAGCATTCCCTCTTCATTACAGCTCTTGAAATTGAACTGAACAAGTTTAGCAACGAGTTTCTCTTTTTGTGACGGAGAAAGGAAATCTTGAAGATTAAAAAGCACATAATATTGACTAACCTGCTCCAAAGTTTCAATGAGCTGGTCAATATAAGTAACCTTTACCCGTTGTTTAAACTTTTTATTCAGATTGCTTCTTGCAGCAATTAGGATATGATTGTCAATATGATCTATTTTATTGCCAAGAGATAATATTTTATTCGCGATCTTGATCTTAAAAATCTGACTGCTGGTATATTGGAGTCCTATATAAAGAAAATTGTAGGTAGGGTTTCCTATATTTCTATTCGGGTTTCGATTAAGTAAATCAAATGTATTAACTATTCTCTCGAAATCTTTTCGCCACGATGAAGGCGATACCTTCTTGAAAAATAACGGGGTAAAAGAAAGAATGCCTTGTTTGATATTATTGGGAGTTTCTGGCATTTGATATGCTTTCAGGCAATAGGATAACATTTCATCGTGGATGGCAGACAATTCATTAGAATACACATAATCTTCCGCGATTCTCTTCAGGAAATTTTCATCACCTCCATACTGCAACGAATAAAACAGACATGGGTAGGGATAGCGAGTATAAATATTTTTAAATGCACGATACCAGTCCTCCTTCTTGATGTGGGTTATACCTACTTCCTGTAGAGGAAGACCAACTTCAATGATTACTTGAAGGTATTGAATGGAATACTTCAAAGACATATTGTCTCCTAGGTAATATGTTCTAGAAGTATTACCCCGGGGAGATAAATCTACTTTTTGTTCTGATAGTTTTTTTGTTAGATGTTTAATGTTATCATCCAGCCTATTTAGATTTTGTCCAATAGTATTTCTTTCTTTATCATGGATTATATAAAACTCATCACTTTTTGAAGTCCATTCTTTACCAAAAGTTGCAATCAATTTTGTATCCAAGAAATATATATATTCTTGGATGTTTGTTTCTGATGTTTTCTCATATTCACTATTACTCGAATCTATTTTAGAATTAAAGTAACTTATCAATGCAATTTTCCCACTTTTCCAACGTAATCCTCCCGGGTTCCAACGATTAAGCTGTTGATTCATTGAGGTGAAATCGAAATGAAAAGCTGCGTTTAATATCGATTCATAAACTATTGCGTCCGAAGTTCTGTTTCTCGTGAGTTCCGAAATATTCCTACCTGTTAAGTTCAAGCTTCTTAAATATAGTAGTTCCAGTTCTTCTGAGATATCGGGATATGGTTTGAACAAATCAGGAAGAGCTGCAAGCATATCGTTATCGATTACCGTGTTTAAGGGAATAAAAAATTCCTTAAAAGCTAATATGAACAATTTTGCTATATCCTCATTTACTTTTCCTTCCTTTATTCTCAGAATCAAATCACTAATTACTCTTTGTTTTATACCAATATAGTCAAGCTCCAATCTCGGTAAACGGTTAAATTCTCTATTATTCCAAACTTCGCTTATCATTTTTCGTTTAAGGCCATATAAATAGGAATCGTCGTTCTTTGGGGGATTAAAGTTATATTCTTGCCAAAAGTCTGTGTATTGCTGAACTTCTTTTACAGCTTTTCCTTTACGATTTAATTTTTGAAATAGTTGATTTAATGCTTCCTTGATCTTGGACGGAGTCGCTTCTTGGGGATCACTAAAAAGAGGTACATGTTTGATATAGTGATTCTTGAAAAACAACTTCTTGCTTTCACTCAAAGGGTGTCCGCTGACATCTATGAAAAAAACTTTCTCTTCTTTATTCTCTACACTTCTTCGGTCTAATATATCTCTTACCCAGCACAGCCAGCTTGTAAAGTTGGGATCATCACCAGAAAAACCAATTAGACAGAATGAATCTTGTAATAACGCTATTCGCATGAGGTTCACAAATGCCTCGTGTTTTTCCTGGTAATTCTCGTAGTCATCGGCAGTAATGATATAATGGCAACGTGGGTCATTATCAAAACCATACTTCTCACATTTAGCCTTTCTAACAGTTCCATGAAGTTTGATGATGTTTTGCTTCTTCCGGAGTGATAAATCAAAAGAATTTTGAACCAGGTAATACAGATTATCTTGTTCGCTCTTTTTAGACTCAATGGCAACTTTATTGATATTTTTCTTTCCCTTTAAATCACTTTGTTCAACTATGAGTGATTTCTTGTCTATAACCCTTAATTCATTCGTTCTTATTCCTGAGCTGATAGGGCTCTCTTTATTATTGAAAGTATCTTTTAGCTGTGATTTTGCATCTTCTACTTTTTCAATTCTTCCTAGCTCCTCCTCAATAACGACAAGTCGTAAATCGATATCGGAAACGTTCTTCTCTAATTCAATTATCTCCTCTTCAAGCACCTTATGCCTTTCAGCCCCACCCACAACATCCAAAAGATTGTCATAATTGAATGTGTAAACGTTATTCCATTTAACAGCGAGAAGTTGATCGTGAGTATTTAAATCGACCTCGTGTTTAGTACCGTTTAGTTTTGTATAAAACCTATCCCGATCCTCAATAACCAGTGGCGTTCTTGCTTCAATATATTCGTCAATAACTTCTCTATAACCATGCCTTTTGACATATTCAGATGCGATAGTTAAATACCCTTTTTCGTTAATGACCTGATCAACAAAATCTTTCCAAAAACGTTGTTCTTTATTACTTCCACGCACCTTGACATACTCAACTAATTCTCGTGCCATAGAACCATACATTTCTATAACCATATCCTTAAGAAGCTCTTTCCAAGTAAGGAATTTTGGACTTGCATTCTTGCTAAAACCTGCTCCTACAACAACCGAAAGCTTTTCGGCATCAAGAAGATCTATTAACTTCCCGATCGTTTCTTCATTATTAATCGACATAAGGTTTAAATTTTACCGCACTCTTTTAATTTGTTTATTTCATCCAAAAAGATACCAGATCTCAATTCAAAAATACAACATTATAATTTCATTTCAAAGCTTGTTGCTTTCTTTAGAGAGTGGTAATCTGATAAGTATTCTCAATGGTTTCTCCGATCAAAACTCAATTCAAATCACTACTGTCCGTTAAAAATGTGAACGATTAAAAATTAAATAAACACAGTTCACTATAACCGAATCGTTCATTGACATTATTGATATTTGATTTTTTGAAGATATCACTCCAGTGAATCTTATCAGTGAGAGATACCTATAATTTGAAGGATCGTAAAAACCCGAGTAACTACTTCTTGATTTTTCTGGCCATCAGGAAAGTACTACTTTCTTTCCAGGTAACTCAAAACTCGCCCTTCCATTACCGGTTACCTGCAAAGTGACTATAAAGGGAGTTATTTGATAGCCATTGTCTAATTTGATAGATTATAATATCGGGTAATTTCTTCTATTTCGTCTTTGCTTCCTCTTTCAAAAACACGTTTGATAACTGCATTTTTATATTTAGCCCAATTAATTTTATTGAAATCAGTATCCCAAAATAAAGATTTGCGAATGTGGGGAGCTTCTGTATAAATACTAGCTAAATCTTTTTCCTTGTATTGCTTAATATCATAGTGAGTTTGAAGAATAGCGAAAAAGCCTTCTTCATACCCTAATATCTGATCTATTTTTAAGGCTTGCTTAGTAGTCAAACTACGCCTACCTGCGATAATGGCATTAATAGTTTGAAATGGAATACCTGTCTCATCAGCTAACGCACGTTGAGTGAGGTGCTTCTTTTTCAATTCCCTTTCAATAAATTTCCCAGGATGAATACCTTTTATTATGTCGATAAGATTATTCATAAATAATTCTTTCTACAAAAATAAACAATTTTGTTTACATTTGGTTTGTTATATCAAAATAATTCTTACCCTTGTAACCTTCTCTTTTTGTAGGACAGTCCCAAGTTAGACAAAACAATTTGCGTAAAAGGCCGGTGGAAATGTACCTGACGGCCGCTTAGTTTCCAGTGAAAAGAAAAAAGCGGGTTGATCATACCCATGAGCGCCAAGATAAAAACTGTCTACACCCTGCCGGACTCGGTACTGATCAACGAAACCATGACCGATGAGCACGGTGAATTTGCATTCACAAATCTCCAAAGCGTAAACAAAATGCTGAAGTTCTCCGTCGACGGGTACAAAGAAATCTCGTTTCGCGCTTTGCCGGAACAGAATGTCAAGCTCCGGGGAGATCAGATTATAGTTACGACCTTTTTCAAAAAATCACTCAACCCGCAAACTTCCACATCATTTTTAAATGGATAAGATGCTGATACGGGAGAAACAATATATGTTTTATCCGGTTTTGTGGTTTCTAGAGCTCTCCAAAAGCCTTTGGTCACCTGTGGTGCCGATGAGGCTTTACATTCTACCGCTATCGTTCGGGAACCCCTCTCAATAAGCAAGTCTAACTCATCCCCTGTAGCACTGCGATAAAAAGAAAACTTACAATCTCTCAATGAAGAAATGATGTTTTCAATTACAAATCCTTCCCAAGATGATCCGAAAACAGGGTTGCCCATTAGTGAATTGAAATCATCCACTTGTAGCAGCCTATGTAATAACCCACTATCTCTCACAAAAATTTTTGGGGATTTAACCAGACGTTTCTTGATATTCTTTTCAAATGGCGGTAGCGAACGGATAATAAAGGTCTGTTCCATCAGGTCGATATACCGGCGAATAGTTTGATAGGTTACACCTAGCGATTCTCCCAATTTGGACGAATTAAAAAGTTGCCCTTGATTGTGCGCACACATAGTCAGCAGACGACGAAGTTGCAATGCGGGAATTTGAAATCCGAGCTGTGGAATATCCCGTTCTACATATGTTCTAAGGAAATTTTCTCTCCAAAGTACACTTCCTTGTTCAGATGATGCGAGATAGCTATCAGGATATCCTCCACGAAGCCAGAACTTATTCAATTCAAAATCTATGTTTTGCTCAACTTCTTCAATTGTAAAGGGTGTGAGTTCAATAAGCCCGACTCTTCCGGCTAGCGATTCTGACGTTTTCTGTATAAGGTCCTGCGAAGCAGATCCAAGCAAAATGAACCGTCCTGGACGACGGTGACGGTCTATTTCACTTCGTAAGACAGAAAAAAGTTCCGGTACTAACTGAATCTCGTCCAAACAAATTGTTACATCCTGATTAGCCTGGAAGAATAACATAGGCTCTCTCAACTTGTTCAAGTCATCCAGGTTCTGAAGGTCCAAATATAGATAGGCATTCGAATTTTGATAGAGCATCTTCACCAAGGTGGACTTTCCGCATTGCCTTGGGCCTAAAATGACAACCGCAGGAAATACGCTTAGATTCTCTTTTACAAATGTTTCTATTTTTCTGTCGATCAGTTTTTGCATATCATAAATACAATTTCTATTTTACACAAATGTAGTGAATGTATTTAAAACTACCAAAAGAGACAGCCGCTTTGTTCCCAGGGAAAGGGAAAAAAGAAAACTATTGTAACCGGATAAAGAGAATTGAAGTCTTATGATTGTAACAAATAAAAATCAAGCAAGATGGTACAAAGAAATCTCGTTTCGCGCTTTGCCGGAACAGAATGTCGAGGACCGTCTGACACGGATATCATTCAAGCCGACTCATGAAATGAATTATTCGGTCCTTCCAGTATATGCATCAACGCCAGATTTGCTTAATGGTTGAGCGAAGAACTTCTCGGCAGCTTTACTGATTTCGGCAAGCCATGGCTGTCCTCCTCCGGCGGATTGGACCACCCAGAGCTTAAGCTCTTTCTTGTGCCAATTGACGGAACAGTTAGTACCCCAGGCACCACCATGACCAAACCAAGCGTCTTCGCTGTCCTGTTCTGGTGCTGACAAGCCGAGGGAATAGCCGCCCAGACCCTTGGGACGGGTGGAAAGAGCGAGAAGATTCTTCACGGTTTCTTCTTTCAAGATGCGCACGCCATTCTCTCCCAAGCCAAGATTCATCAGCATCTTATAGAACTTCAGCTGGTCATTGGCGGTAGTCCAGAGACCCGCACCGGCAGAAGCAAATACATGGGAGTCATTATAAGGCCGTTGCTGCCATGGCATTTCTTCACGCCACTCAGCTGGAGCATTTTCTTTGTTCTCATAGAGTTCTATCTTGTTCTTAAGCTGTTTGTCGGTAGGCCAGAACCATGTGGACTTCATTCCCAAGGGATCAAGCACCTCCTGCTTGAGATATACCTCCCACTTCATCCCTGTGACGACCTCAACAATAGCTGCACCAATGTCAATTCCCGTATTGGAATAGAGCTCGCGGGTACCGGGCTCGAACATGATGGGCGATGCGGCAGCGATGGAGGCTGTCTGGCGAAGAGGAGCTCCTCCGGACCATCCGCCACCCCTGACGTCGGAGCGCTTGGCACTAATTTCGAAGGGAAAGCCTCCAGTATGGTTGAGCACCATACGGATGGTAAGGACGTTCTTGGCCTTACGAAGGGTCTTGGTACTGTCATTTGCTGCATCCAGCACCCATAATTCCACAAACTCCGGAAGATACTTTGAAACAGGGTCGTCGAGTGAAATACGGCCCTCTTCCACCAGCTTGGCGATTGTCACTCCGCAGAAGCCTTTTGTCTGTGAACATTGCATGAATACATTGTCCATCTTTATTGGGCGCTTTTTTGATACGTCGGCATAGCCTATGCAGCAGGTTTCCTGCACGCCGTCCTTGTAGAATACACTAATGGCACCGGCCAACTGACCACTGTCCACGTAGGGTTGCAGCACTGTTTTTGCATAACTTGTCTTGGAGTCTTTCGGCTCATTCTTGACTGTAGCTGATAAACAGAACACAGCAATCAGCAAAAAAATCGTTTTCTTCATGTTTTTATGATGATAATTGGTTTATTGTGCAGAAGTAATCAATTAAAAGCAAACGCTCATGTTATTTTATAGTATATAATCATTGTTTTGCAAAGATACTGTTTTTCCTGCTGTTTTTTTCCTGATAACAAGGGATTAATTCTTGAAATATTTT
The DNA here is from genome assembly GCA_022840285.1 of Porphyromonadaceae bacterium. Lineage (GTDB taxonomy): Bacteria > Bacteroidota > Bacteroidia > Bacteroidales > Dysgonomonadaceae > Petrimonas. The sequence continues at coordinate 43,546 of JALHIE010000027.1, read as the reverse complement.
TGTATCGCAGCGTACCATGCTCCAGCCATTTTTTCAACACCAGCATGGTTGGGATGTACCATATCCTCATGTGTATAGCGTTTCCAATCGAAATTGCGAGACAGATCAACTAACAAAACATTTTTGTCGTTCTGTTTTCTGACCATTTTGGCAATTTCGCGGTTCAGTTCGGGTATGTAAGAATACTTGGGCAGTTTTCCGCTTGGAATCACCTGGGCAACAAAAATTTTTGCATCGGGATTGATTTCCCTGATTTTACAGATGAGCGATTTATATGCGGCAATCATTCCTGTAACAGGTTTTTCGGTATAGGTATGATTATGCCCAGCATGGAGCAATACCACATCCGCAGGGTACTTTCGATAAATCGTGTCTATACGGGCTTCGAGAAATTCGATTGTCTTCCCGCTGAAACCGCAATGATGTAATGGCAGCCCGTTGCATGTCCTCACGTTTGGGCCAATAAATTCAACGGAGTAACCTGCCGAATCAAGCATCTGGTTAAGTGAACATAGATATGCATCTTCTCCTCCTTGCGTGATGGAATCTCCCAGCCCCATGATGGTGAAGTGATTTGATGATTTTTCGTCTGGATTGTTTGTCCATACATTCATGCAGAAAAACAACATGAAAAATGTAAGTAGTTTCACAAGTCTTTTATTACTTTTCATAATATATACGAATAATTTATATAAATTTTGTTGTTTTTAATGTTCAACTTATTGTACCATTCTTCGTAATCTTTCAGTTTGAATGGTGCTTTGCCGGAACAGAATGTCAAGCTCCGGGGAGATCAGATTATATTTATACGACTTTTTTCAAAAGATCACTCAACCCACAAACTTCCACATCATTTTTAAATGGATAAGATGCTGACACGGGAGAAACAACATGTGTTTTATCCGGTTTTGTGGTTTCTATAGCACTCCAAAAGCCTAAGGTGGACTTTCCGCATTGACTTGGACCTAAAATGGCAACCGCTGGAAATACGATTTCTGTTTTGCACAAATGTAGTGAATGTAGTTAAAACTACCAAAAAAGAACAATATTTTAGGTTCTTCGTCACTTTTGTAAGATTATTCCTGGTTAGACAAAATCATTAACTGTGTGTAAAAGTCCGGTTGCATTTGTAAAGCAAACAGTGAGAAGATTTTGATGTTTGGTAAGTTTGTAGATTCACTAGCGGAATGAGAATAGAATCAAGTCGCTGCCAACAACCAGCTTGAACGGAGGGGACAGCTACTTGATTAGCGGGTTTTCTGTCCGGTTAGTAAGGGATTAAAATTATTTGATTGATTTGAGACTATTCGATTTTTTTCTCTTAAGTTTGTAGCAGCGTGTTTATTGATGAAAGTCTCCATCGACGGGTACAAAGAAATCTCGTTTTGCGCTTTACCGGAACAGGACGTCAAGCTCCGGGAAGAGGCCAAGGAACCTGAAGAGCTGGCAGAAAAGTTCCCCCACTCCATTCCGGGCTTGAGATCATCCGAAACACTGATCCTGAGTTGCGATTCATTGAATTCATTACTGATAATAAAAATAAATATGGCAAGCTACAGGTTTTTACACATTATTCTACTTTGTATTTTCACTGTCACAAATGGATTTGGACAAGCTGAATTGAATACAGCAAAAGTTATTAAATCTCCTGGTAACTACTGTGGATATTCTTCCGACAGTCGCCGTTTTACCGGAATTCCAAGCATCGCGGTAACACAGGGTGGAAGGTTGTGGGCAACATGGTATTCGGGGACAACTCCAAGCGAGGATTCCAATAATTATATCGTATTGGCAACGTGTAATAAAAAAGATTATATATGGGAAGAAGTATTGGTCATTGACCCCGATGGAAAAGGCCCTGTTCGAGCTTATGATCCGGAGGTTTGGATTGATCCTGAAGGAAAATTATGGCTCTTCTGGACTCAAAATGTAGGACATGGAGGCAACAGATACGGTGTCTGGTATATTACAGCCGAGGATTGCGAACAAAAAGAAACCGACTGGGGAAAACCCTGTAGAATAACTGATGGAGTAATGATGTGTAAACCAACTGTTCTGCTCAACGATGAGTGGCTGTTTCCGATTTCGACGTGGCGTTATACAGATAACAGCGCCAAAGTATATATTACAAGGGATCAAGGACAAAATTGGACATTGCAGGGTGCAGTTAATGTTCCTGTCCAGGATAGGGAGTTTGATGAACATATGATTGTTGAACGACAGGATGGTTCCTTATGGATGCTGGTCCGTACAAAATACGGTATCGGCGAAAGTTTCTCGTCCGACAAAGGAAAGACGTGGAGTGATCTTTATCCATCAAAAATAAAACATACCAGTAGCCGCTTCTTTATCCGGCGACTTCAATCGGGGAATCTGTTGCTAGTTAAACACGGACCCGTAGCTGTTAAAACCGGACGTTCACATCTCATGGCGTTTATTTCTAAAGACGACGGGAAAACATGGTCCAAAGGACTATTAATTGATGAGAGATTAGGTGTTTCCTATCCTGACGGACAACAATCCTCCGACGGGAAAATCTATTTGATCTACGATTTTGATCGTACAAACTTGCAACAAATCATCTCTACATGGTTCACCGAGGAAGAAATTCTTTCGTCTAACAGTGATGAAAAGATTATTGAGATATTTAAACGACGAACGATTGTGAATCCACGTGGAGACAAGTAAAGCTATGCAGTGAACTGTGTTGGATTCGAACCAACGACCTCTGCCCTGTCAAGGCAGCGCTCTAAACCAGCTGAGCTAACAATTCGGGTTTGCAAAAATAAGAAGAAAGGTTCGGGGAAGTAGCTGCTGAGGGAGAACACCTCCGCCTTGTTCTTGAACGGGGACAGCTCGGAGGCCAGATTACCGCCCTTAAGGCAGATGATCCCGTTGGGGAGGGCATTACTCTGCTCGGAGGAGATGTTTTTCCGCACGATCTTCTCCAGATCAGGCAACGGCATCACGGCACGGCTCACTGCGAAGTCGAACTTCCGCTTCTCGTCCTCCATACGCGAATGGATGAAGTCCACGTTTTCCAGGCCGATGGCTTGCGAAACCTCGCGGGCTACCTTTACCTTCTTCCCGATGCTGTCCAGCAACAAACACGGCCAGCGGCACACCGGGAAACCCGCCGCCGGTTCCTACGTCGATGACGGACGTACCGGGTTGAAAACGGATGAACCGGGCAATGGCTAATGAATGCAGAACGTGGTGGAGGTAAAGATTATCGATATCCTTACGGGAAATGACGTTTATCCGGGAGTTCCAGTCGGAGTATAAATCAAAAAGGGCGTCGAACTGCTCTTTCTGCTTCCCGGAAAGCGAGGGGAAATATGTATCGATGACACTCACTTCAGCCGGGTTAATTTTGAGACAACGGAATTCTCACGCAACAGGGAACGGACAGCCGCATACGGGATAAAAACCTGCGGGACCTGAAGCTGGTAAGCCGAGTACTCTCCCTTATTGAACGTGTAGGTTATCCCCTTATCGGTGATGAGAAAGTTCTTGTTCGGAACGATCTCGTCGATACCGAAAAAGCCCAGGTCTTCGAGCTCCTGGATGGACTTCACGCCGTTTGCTTCCAGCAACGAGTTTTGCAGGATCGGACGCAACGCCAAATCGTAACCGGCGGAGAAAATTTCGCCCTCGGTCATCAGTTCACCGCTCGACAAGTCAAGCACGTAGTTCCTGACGGTTTCGTACGACATGCGGCCACCCTTGTTGTTCACTTGTCTCACCTGGAACGAGATAATGCCGTACTGGTTGTACACGATGGAATCGGAAAGGGTTTCGTAATAGGAATAGAACACCTCGGGAAGATAATCGAGCTCTTCATCGGCAACATACGGGCCGTCTGATCTGTTTCCGACATGTTCCTGCAAAGGTTTGTTGATCTGGTAAATCCCGGCGTCATTCCGGTAGTTCCCGATGTAATTACGAATGTACCTGTCAACGGCTTCCTTGGCGGACAAGCTGTCGTAGCTCGGACCGATCACCGTCCTTAGAAAAACACTTCTGGCTGCCCGCGCATCGAAATTCGCAATGCTTTCCGGATAAACAAAAGTCAGCTTCAGGTTACACGAGGGATTTTCCGGATTATCATCCAGAAAGTATTTCTTTTCTATGTTTATCGTATCAAACTCTACCCCGTTGTCGGCCTTAAACAAACTTCTCTTGTCCTGGTTGCAGGAGAAGAAGAGTGAAGAGACCAGAACCGCCGTAAAGAATGAAAACACGAATACTTTTCGTCTCATCTGTTAAAAAAAACGTATGCAAATATACACATTTTATTCTTCACACCTGCCCCGTAACGGTTAAAATAAAATTTTTAATAGGCGTGCCCGTCTTTGTTCAGGTCTTCAAGCTTCAGCTTTTTCCCTTCCAGCGCCCTCCAGGCATAAACGATGTAGGCAAACACAAAAGGAACGAGCAACGAAACAATCGACATGGCTGTCAACGTGAACTCGCTGGAGGATGAGTTTTGTACGGTAAGCGAGCTTTGCAGGCTGGTATACGACGGATAATATGCCGTATGGTTGTATCCGGCCACAAGCAGCAGCATGGTTACCGCCACCACCGTGCCTGCCCCGGCAAACCAGATTCCCTTATTGAACGATCTGTTGGCCACCGTACCGAAAATTCCCCACAGGACCGACAGGACACCCAGCAGGAAAAGGACAAGCACCACCGGCATCTGGATGAAGTTGTTCAGGTACTTGTAGGGCTCCATAAATACTTCCTTCGTATCCGGATTAACGGCATAGCCGTCGGAAACCAGCGTCCAGATCAGGAAAGCCAGAAAGAACACCACAAACGGCACACCGTTGTACAGCGTGTATTTTCTCGATCTGTTGTGCAACACGTCGTGATCCAACCTGTTCACAAAAAACAGGCTCGCCATCGTCCTTGCCAGGAAAAGAACGGCCAGCCCCAAGCACCAGTTCCTCAGGTTCCCCAGCGCTTCGAGGCCGTGAAGCGGATTGTCCCACCCGCTCATCACGTTTCCGGCAGTTCCGAAGCTCACCAGGTTCACCTTGTTGATGGTAAACTCCGATCCGGTGAAGAACGTGGCTACGGCAACACCCAGCACGAATGTGCCGATTATCCCGTTGAAGAACAGGAACGACCGGTAGGTCTTCGGCCCGAACACATTGCCCGGCTTCGATTGAAATTCATAGGATACGGCCTGTACCACAAAAGAGAACAAAAGCAACATCCATACCCAGTATGCCCCGCCGAAGCTGGTGGCGTAAAACAACGGGAACGATGCAAAGAACGCACCCCCGAACGTGACCAGCGTGGTAAAGGTGTACTCCCACTTGCGGCCCAGGGCATTTATGACCAGTTTCTTTTCATCTTCCGTCTTCGAGATCGAATGGATCATCGACTGTCCGCCCTGCACAAAAAGAAGAAATACCAACAATCCTCCCAACAGCGATATTATAAACCACCAGTAATTCTGTAGAAATTCGTAAGTTATCATAGTTTGCTTGTGTTTTAAAGTGTATAAATTATTCTGTGAAAGATTAAAAATCAGGCCCTTTCCGGATCTGTTTCAGCATAATGGTAACTTCGGCAATAAGCAGAACGGTGAACAGCACCGCGAAGAGGATAAAAGTGGTTATCACATTACCGGCAGACACTCCAGACGCTGCCGCCTGAACAGGCAACACATCCTGTATGGTCCACGGCTGGCGCCAGCTTTTTCCTGCTGTGGAAATACCAAACCACCGCAAAGAACAGGATGAAATATCCACCTACCATCACCATAAAGTGGAACATGTAAAACGTGAGGGGAACGTTCGGGATCAGGTCTTCTTCCTTTTCCAGGAACCCGTAGCCGAAGTAGCTGTAATTGTCTTTGATGATGGTTTCGAAATTGGCGGCATCGGTATCCCGTCCTTCACTCTTCGCTTGCTGGAAATCGGCCAGCGCCTTGTGGGCCAGCAGGCCGCGCTCCCTTTTTTCCCGGAAAGACAAGGCGGTGGAGCCGTCGGGCAGTGTGTATCCGCCGTCAATAACGTCCTTGATGCCGGGCACAAACGCGTTTATATTCCGATAACCCATAAGGGACAAAAGCTTGGGGATTTCTATCTTGAACAGGTAGGGGTTCACGTCGTCGTTGTATGCTTCCTTTTTCGGGTTAAGCAAACCGACAGCTACCAATCCGGCCCCTTCCTTTCCTTCGTACAGGCCTTCCATGGCGGCCAGCTTCATCGGCTGCTTTTGCGTGACTTCGTAGGCCGACCCGTCACCGCTGACCGCAATCAATATAAACGACACCAATCCGAATATGGTGGCAATCTTTATGCTCCTGAGCGCAAAATCCTGGTGCCTCTTCTTGATCAGGTACCAGCTGCTTACCCCCACCACGAACGCGGCGCCGAGGCCCCACGACGAAGTAACCGTGTGAAAAAACTTGTTGATGGCCACGGGAGATCCGGCCACCGCCCAGAAGTCGACCATCTCGTTCCTCATGGTCTCGGGGTTGAACTCCATCCCGATGGGATATTGCATCCAGGCGTTCGCCACCAGGATCCAGAACGCCGACAGGGTGGCCCCGAGGGTTACCAGCCAGGTCGACGCCAGGTGCATCTTTTTGCTTACCCGGTCCCACCCGAAAAACATGATGGAAATAAACGTTGCTTCGAGGAAGAACGCTACAATACCTTCAATGGCCAGTGGCGCGCCAAAAATATCGCCCACGAACAAACTGTAATTCGACCAGTTTGTACCGAACTGAAATTCCAGGATAATGCCCGTTGCCACGCCGATAGCGAAATTGATACCGAAAATGATTTGCCAGAACTTGGCGGTTTTTTTCCATTTTTCGTCCCCGGTACGCACATACATGGTTTCCATGATAGACATGATCACGGCCAGTCCCAGCGTAAGCGGGACAAAAATCCAATGATAGCCGGCCGTAAGGGCGAACTGCCCCCTCGCCCAACCCACAGCTGATGCATTCAGTAATAAGTCCATAGATCTTTAAAAGATTAATTGGGTTAATAATTTTATTTTTATTATTCTGAATCGAAAGACGACCTTTCAATCATTTGTTCACGCACGTATCCCGCTTTTTCCGATTCGTCGTTTACCTGTGCCTTGAGAAAATCGGGAAAAAAAATGGGCTTGAGTATGGCAAACATGATGATGAGCTTTACAATCACTATTATCCACAGTGTCCTGCCGAGTTTCGACATGCCGGTAAAGCCCTCCCAAAACATGGTGAACCAATTGAATTTTTCTTTTTTTACTTCTGATTCCATAAAAAAAAGTGTGATTTTTAAAATAAATGTAAACAAAAAAAGGGGGAGAGGCTACGCCTGCCCCATTCCTCCTATGGGAGGGAGAAAACCGGGATTTTCGTTGTTCACCGAAATGGTCCCGTTCATCTTCTCAAACTTATCGATATTGTCCTTCAGCGCCAGAAGAAGTCTTTTGGCGTGTTCGGGCGTGAGGATAATGCGCGATTTTACTTTTGCCTTGGGAATACCCGGGACAATCCGTACGAAATCCACCACAAATTCCGAAGAGGAGTGCGAGATGATGGCCAGATTCGAATAGGTTCCCTGAGCAATTTCTTCCGTGAGCTCTATCTGAATTTGATTGTCGTTGCTGAAATTTTCCATTTGCCGAGAAATTAAACATTAAGTGTGGAAAAGATAAATAAAGCCAAACAAAGAAATATAAAATTTATTAAACTACAAAGCTATCCGCAAGGGAAAATGGGGAAATGGGTTGTTTTTTTAATTCAACCACGCGATCATTGTCGAGAGCGAATCCTTGGCGTCTCCCAGCATCAGGTGCACGCCGCTCTTTTTGGTGTAAAGCGGGTTCTCCACGCCGGCGTAACCGGGACTCAGATCGAAATTGCAGATGAAGACCTCCGGGGCTTCGTCCACATTCAATACGGGCATCCCGTAGATGGGTGTATCCGCGGCATCACGTGCGGCGGGGTTGAGCACGTCGTTGGCACCGATCACGATCACGGCATCGGTGTCTTTGAAGTCACCGTTGATCGCATCCATCTCGTAAAGCTGTTCGTAAGGCACGTCGGCCTCCGCCAGCAGCACGTTCATGTGGCCGGGCATGCGGCCGGCGACGGGATGGATGGCGTAACGCACTTCCGCACCGTTCGCTTCCAGCTTGTCGGCCAGCTGGCGTACCAGGTGTTGTGCCTGCGCCAGGGCCATTCCGTATCCGGGAACGATGATCACCGACCGGGCATTCCGCAGGATTTCTCCGGCCGACGGCTTACCGGGTTGCTCATCCGGCGTTTCGTCTTTCGGCTCTTCCATTACCGGCCGGGACTGAGCCGCCTTTTTCCCCGAAACGGAGGTTTTTCCGGTTAAAATGTCCATCAGGCTACGGTTCATCGAACGGCACATGATCTGTGTGAGGAACAATCCGGACGCGCCCACAATCCCTCCGACCGAAACCAGCAGAATATCGCTGATCGCCATACCGGCAATAGCTCCGGCCACACCGCTCAACGAGTTAAGCAGCGAGATGGTAATGGGCATGTCCGCTCCTCCCACGCGGATGGAAAAAGCAAATCCGAAAAGTGCGCTGAATGCGATGCTTATCAACAGAATCAACGCAACGTCCGCAGGCAGGCCAAACACGTTTCCCGCAAAAGCGGAATAAACCACGGAAACGGCGAGCACAATCAGGCTGAAGTTCAACACGGCAGCGTGGTTTTTCCAGATTACCGGCCTCTGGGACAAAAGCTTATGCAGCTTTCCGGCAGCGACCAGGCTGCCAACCAGGGTGATAACCCCCACCACTATCGCCAGGACGGCGGTAACGTTGGAAAAGACGGGAAAATCACTTACCCACTGCCCCACTCCCAGCAACGTCAGGATACCTACCAGGGCAGATGCCAGCCCGCCTACCCCGTTCAGCAAGGCGACCAGCTGCGGCATCTGGATCATTTTTACATGGACGGCAAACGCGCTTCCGATAACAACCCCCACCAACATATAAACGTATATGCTTCCAACAGAAGCAATCCGGTTGTAAAGCAACGTAACCACAATCCCCGCGAGAACACTGGCCGCACTGATGATGTTGCCCCGGACAGCCGTCTTCACCCGGCTCATCATGGAGATCCCCAACAAAACGGTGACGGACAAAACCGCACAAACAACGTAATAAAGAGTGGGTGTCATGATGGCTTTTCCTCCTTCTTTTTCTTGTCGAACATCTTAAGCATCCGGTGTGTAACCCCGAAACCTCCGACAACATTTACCGTAGCGGCAACAACGGCCAATCCACCCAGGATCTGTCCGGTTGCCGCCACCGACAAGCCCACCGCGGCTACCGCACCAAGAATGGTAATTCCCGACAGGGCGTTCATTCCCGACATCAGCGGGGTATGCAGCAAGCTCGGCACGTTTTTGATGATCACGTATCCGACCCCGGTGGCCAATGCAAAAATCACTATCAAAAAAACTGGATTCATGTCAACCTCGGCAATTAAAATTTATTTTTCACAATCCCATCGCTTCACGCGTTCCCTCGTGCACGATCTCGCCCTTATGGGTTACCAGGATAGAACGGACAATTTCATCGTTCAGGTCCAGCGCTACCTCTCCGTCTTTCGATAAGTATTTCACCAGGTTATAAACGTTTTGAGAGAACATCCAGGTAGAGCTGGTGGGAATTAATCCCGGTATATTCTTGATTCCCTGAACCATCACGTTGTGGATCACCTCTTTTCTTCCTGCCGGGGTAACCTCGCAGTTACCGCCCTGATCGATGGAGATATCCACAATCACCGCTCCGTTTTTCATCGATTCCACCATTTCCCCGGTAATAAGAACCGGCGCCACCTTTCCCGGAATCAACGCGCTGCAGAACACAATGTCCATATCTTTCAGCACACTTGCCAGCACTTCACGCTCTTTCGCCAACCACTCCTCGGGGAGCTTTTGCGCATATCCGCCCTTGCCGACCGCCAACTCTTCCGGAATGCCGGTTTCAATGATCCTGGCTCCGACGCTTTTGGCCTGTTCGCTGGCAGCAGGACGAATATCCATGGCGTAAGTCACTGCCCCCAGCCGCTTGGCAGTGGCCAGCGCCTGCAATCCGGCAACACCGGCACCGATAACCAGCACGTTGGCAGGCTTAAGCATTCCTACGGCGGTGAACATCTGCGGCATGAATACCGACAGGTCGTCGGCCGCCATGATGATTCCCTTGTAACCTGCACAAGTACTCATCGAGGTGAGGGCGTCCATGTTTTGAGCGCGCGAGATGCGGGGGATGCTATCGAGTGTGAGGCCGGTCACGCCCCGGGCGACCAACTGCTTTACCATGTTGTGGTTTACGGGTGAGGCGGGATGGATGAACGTAATCAGGAACTGCCCCGGATGCATCATCTCCACTTCGTGTTTGCCCACATTTTCGTTAAAAAGCGGTTCTTTCACTTTCAGGATAAGGTCAGCTCTTTCGAAGAGGTGCTCCGCGTCGCCCACCATTTCGGCTCCGGCTTCTCTATACTGTTCGTCGTAATAAAGCGATTTTACTCCGGCACCGGCTTCCACAAGCACGGTCATGCCGTCCTGAATAAATTTCTTCACGGTTTCGGGGGTAGCAGCCACACGAGCTTCTCCCGACATAATTTCCTTGGGAATCCCTACGATCATAATTGATTTGTAATTTATTGTTCAAAATAATATTAGAAAACTAACTTTTTGGATGTTTCTCTTTGTAAAGGCCACTCAAAAATTAATCACAAAAATAGGAGAAAAAAATGACATAACGACAGTTTTAACAAAAATATGAGACTCCATCTCTAATAAACTCAACTCTTTTACATTCTCTTAGGAGAAAAAATTTCCGTTTGTGCAGAATAAATGTTATTTTTGTACCTTGTTTTGGGAACGTAATTCATTAATTTTTTAAATAACAAGAATATGGTAAGTTACAAAGAGTTGGGTTTGGTAAACTCAAAAGAATTGTTTAAAAAAGCGATTGAGGGAGGCTATGCTATTCCTGCTTTCAATTTTAACAACATGGAACAGTTGCAGGCAATTGTTTCTGCTTGCGTGGCAACAAAGTCGCCCGTAATTTTGCAGGTTTCCAGCGGTGCGCGTAAGTATGCCAATCAGACCCTGCTGCGTTATATGGCTCAAGGCGCCGTTCAGTATGCAAAGGAACTGGGATATGAGATACCCATTGTCCTTCACCTGGACCACGGTGACAGCTTTGAATTGTGCAAGGATTGTATCGAAAGCGGTTTCTCTTCGGTTATGATTGATGGTTCGCACCTTCCGTACGAAGAAAACATCGCGTTGACCAAGAAAGTGGTGGACTATGCGCACCAATTCGACGTGACGGTTGAAGGTGAACTGGGCGTTTTGGCCGGTATCGAAGACGATGTTCAGGCCGAACACCACACGTACACCGAACCGGATGAAGTGGTTGATTTTGTCACCCGCACCGGAGTTGATTCTCTGGCTATCTCCATCGGAACATCGCACGGAGCGTTTAAATTTACGCCCGACCAGTGTACACGCGACGAGAACGGCAAGTTGGTTCCTCCCATGCTGCGTTTCGACATTTTGAAAGAGATCGAAGAACGCATACCCGGGTTCCCCATCGTTCTGCACGGTTCTTCTTCGGTTCCGCAGGAATACGTGGATATCATCAACCAATACGGCGGCAAGCTGAAAGACTCGATCGGCATTCCCGAAGAGTGGCTGCGCGAAGCTGCCAAATCGGCTGTATGTAAAATCAACATCGACTCCGACGGACGCCTGGCTATGACAGCTGCCGTTCGTGAAGTGTTCGCCAACCAGCCCGCTGAGTGGGCCCGGCTCGCGAATCGTTGAAGAAACTCTATATGCACAAAACCGAGAAAGTACTCGGCAGCGCAGGCAAAGCGTAATCCACTTTACGGTTTCTGAACGATACAAAAATCCCCGGCTACACTGGCCGGGGATTTTTACTTTTACAAGGGTATTGTTATTTTTCGGATTTTGATCTTTGAGTCGGCGTTATCGGTATACACCGAAAAGAAATCCGTGCCGATATTCACCGCCGCAACCTGGGTGCCTGCTTTCACCGTCACTTCCGATTCGATATTTTCCACTGTGTTGTACTTAGTGAACAGGTTTGCACCACTGACTCCACATATTACCCGTATACCCGGCAATGCAACAAGCGAGGCACACTCATAGCCAACATACCCTTTTTATCAGAACTGGCGATCCATGTAATAGAGACCTTTCACTTCCGATCCGGTCAACGCCCTGTCGTACATCCTCACCTCGTCGATAACCCCATTAAAAGGACGACCTGTTCCATAAAGAGAGCCGAAAAAGATTGGATTATCGCTTCGTGTATTGATAACATCATTCCTTGTTATCTTACCAACATCGGTGATTAACGTGCCATTCACATAATAGCGCACACCTGTAGTGAGTGTCTGGCCTTCTCCACCGATGAATACAACCGTATAAAAATTCCACACGGCTGGAGTGATCGCAGTCGATTTCTTTCCCAAGTTCGACCATGAGATATCACATATCAGCTCGCCGTTCACGAGACTTATTTCAAAACGGCCTCCATAATCCGTTGTTGGACCACCGTAGCTCAGAATGGCCTGTTCTGAAGCAGATAAGGCATCCGCTTTAGCCCAGAAGGAGAAGGTACGTGCGGCGGTGCCGGTGATCCCGGGAGAGGAGCACTTGATATAGTCACCGCTGCCGCCGTTGAATTGGTAAGCACGGTTGCTGTTGCCTTTCCGATCGGTGGTGAGTGTCACGTTCCCGTATACGGTTCCGTTGTTTGTACCTACCATATCGTTCGCATTGCCGTCGAAGGACCAGTACCCTGTCAGCCCGCTGTCGGTCGGGATCTTGATATACCTGAACCGGCTGCCGTCATACACCATTTTGAGGCGGTAGTACTTCCCGAGTTGCATGGCCCTGGCAAAAATTGTCTCGGTAAATAATGAACCGTTGATATCTTTGATATCCATCAATTTGGAGGTGTCGGAAGGGTCAACCTCATCGCCCGGCACCACCCAGCGATAGAGCTTGAGCGACTCCCCTGCGGCGATAGTGGTTCCTGCAGGAGGAGAATAGACCAGCTCGGTACCGGCATTGGTATTGATAAAGCTGTTGTCGGCAATATCGAATGTGGCATTTCCGGTGCTGTTCCGCAGCCAGTTATAACCCTTTCCGGCGCTGGAGAGGGTAATTTGCCCCACGCTCACAGGGGATGGTGTATCGTTGTAGATCCAAACGGAAAAGATGGAGCCTATGTGGCTGAAAGATACCTGCGGAGAAGATGCCTCCGTCAGGTTCTCCGCCGCGAACCGCATCACGTTGATCGGCTCGGTGTCGCCCAGCAAAGTTCCGGAAGTGGTTCCTGCCGGAGCCGGGAATAGCACCGTCTTGCTGTTTGCCGGTGAGAAGGATGCCCCATAGATACCATAGAGATGGAAGGTGCCGGTGATCTCTTCGGGAATCACCACTTCAAAATCGGCCCTCTTCCCATCCGCGGAGATATTGGTCACAGCCACATCTGGGACTGTCCTTACGATGCTTCCATTTTCACTGACAAAGCAAAGATGGATCTTGTCTCCCGCTTTCCAGCTTACAGAAATGGCTCCCTCATCGGTCTCCGTGAAAGTGAGACGGGTGGATGACGTGCCGCTCTTTTTCTCCTCATCCGGCATCGAAGCGTTCAACTTGAGGGTACGGGCGTGCGCCGTTTCCATCGGATCTTCTTCAACGATCTCTTGATTGCTGCAGGCAGTTACCCAAAGCATCAGCAAGAGGGCAATAGTGAAATTGATTGTTCTCATGGTCTATTAATTGGTAATAATTAAAAACTTCCCATACCGTAAAAATTATTCTCAAATTGTAAATAAAACACAATTTTTAAGACATTTTCCGGAAAGTCAGTAGTATCCCCGGCCAATGTGGCCGGGGATTTTTACTTTTATTGGGGTACTATGATTTTCCGGATTTTGATCTTTGAGTCGGCGTTATCGGTATAGACCGAAAAGAATTCAGGGCCGATATTCACCGCTGCAACCCGGGTGCCTGACTTCACCGTCACTTCCGATTCGGTCAACTCGCTTATGGGCTTGAACCCTACCGGGGAAACATTTGCGTTTATCTTCCCTCCGCTGACGGAAGCTTCCGCCCCGTGAAGCGTGTAGACCGTAAAGGCGGACCGCTCATCGATCTCCGTGGGAACTTCGAGGGAAAAGGCAGCTTTCTTACCCTCCATGGTAATGTCTTCCGCAGCCAGCGTTACGGATGACCCGGTCACGAGCGTTGCACCTTGCTTGAATGACAGTGATGTTTTTGGTACCCGTTTCCTGTTCTAAGCCGAGACGGGTAGTTGATGCCTCGTCGGGCATGGATGCCGTCAGCGTAATTTTACGCCCTTTCGTCGTGACATCTTTTTCGTCCACAATCACATCGTTGGTGCACCCGGCAATTACAAAGAGGGCCGACGCTGCCCACAGTAAACATTTATTTTTCATAATTTAAAATTTGTAAAGTGTAATTTGTAAAAGATGTACTTACCAGTCGCCTCCCGGTATGATACCATCCCCCGGCAACGTACCGGTGCTTTCCATGATGTTTTGTACCAGTTCGATGTCGACAACCTCAATTTGAGGTGCTGTGTAAAGTTCAGCAGCTTTCTCCGTTGGTGTTTGTTCTGTTCTCATTGTTTTAAAAATGTTTGTTTTTTTAGTATCTCCGTTCCAGAAAAAGTAAGAAAGACTATCCATCTAGCACGTAGAGCGAGGGGTGCTAAAACCTTATAATCTCAGCATCTTCCTTTTTCATAAAATAACTCAATATATCGGCTGGCAATACCGTCTTCCCTCCGTTGGCATCCACATCAATATTTACGGCACTGTTAAAGGCATTCCACACAAAAGTGGCGCAGTTAAAACTGATCGAATCATTTTTTTTGGCAAACAGTTGATAGGGTTTTCCGCTGTTTAATTCAACATACCGTTGCAGTTTTTCCTTCTGACTATCATTCAGGTGTGTTTTGACGAGCAGCAACCTCCCTCCCGCATAACCGTAATTGTTTTCTGCCGGATTAATCCGGAGAACAGGCATCACCTTTTTCTCTTTTATATTGAACAAAGATGACTCCGCAACCAACAATTTTTTAAAATCGCTGTTTTTAACAGCGATTGTGGTATCGCTTAAGAAGATACCCAAGTGGCCGGGGAAAGATCCGTAATGCGGGTAGTTGCTGCCTGCCAACATAAAAGAGGTTACTTTGTAAATGATATCACCACGTTCAACGGTAATTGTTCCGGACGAATTAGTCCGGCTGTAATGACGACCATATATCCTGTCAATACTATACAACAAGAGGTAAAACAATACAATTGCCCCTAAAGCATACAAGAACCTGTTAATTGTTCCCTTTATTTTACGGCTGTTCATACTTCTTTAATAATGCGTCAAGTAAAACAAACAATCCTATAAAGAACAGGGGGGCGGTAACATAAAAAACATGCATGATCTTGCTCCCGTGTACAATATCAAAAATCAATGGCGTTGACCCTTGTGTAATTTCTCTGAACGACAACAGATGGTAAGCTGCGTACTCTACCGCAAAAAGCAGAACAAGGTAAATCAGCCAAGGAAAAGTGATTGCAAAGAAAGTACTTCCTTTAGCTTTGAAATTACTGAACAATAAGATGACCGTCCCCCCCGATATCGTCCAGCAGCTTAGCGCCCACCAATTCACGTAAGGAGAATTAAAAAAAGGTATAGTATAGTTATATCCATACCAGCCTACCCAAATAAAAGCAACGGTTACTGCTGAAATAAATAACGCGAGAAACCTTGTGTACCTTCCGGTGTCATTCCATCTGAAGAAAGCGTACATAAGTGCTCCTCCAAGCATTCCAATCACAATATCGTTTACTACATCGACGGCTTTCTCCGGCTTGAACAAGTTCAGTATTGCGATAAAAAACAGGGTTTCCACTACTTCAAAAACGCCCAAGATCAAGAGCAGTTTTAACCATCTTTTCTTGACGTTGCAAGCCGATAAAACCGCGAAAATGATGGCTCCGCTCCAGAGATGAACAAACGACCAGAAGTCATAATAGAACCAGTTGTATTCAAAGATGACGCCGTACAACCATTCTGTGTTATCCCTTATGTTTTGAAAGAAAGGATTCATGTTTTATATGTATAAGAAAGAATAGAGGCAGCATAAAAAGCAACGAAAGCATAAAATAGATTACGGCCAATCCATGCAAAAATAAATATCCGGCAATAAAAAAAAGGATGACCAACGACTGTCTGCTCGGAAAAGATGGCTTGTGTCTGAGGATAATCAAGAGCCACCCCGTGCAGTAGCTCGTGACAGCTAACTCGTCTCCCTGGTTGTTTTGAATAACAGTAAATGTTTTTGTTTCTAAATATTTTGAGTAAACAGTGAAAACATTCAACTGTAACCAGTCAGGCTTTATGCCTTTAAAGACAAAGAAGTATAATCCCAGCAAGCCGACAGCAATAAAAATCGATCCCGTTGCCGTTAGAAATATATTCTTACTATCCACCTTTTCTTTGATATTAGTTGATGGTATATTTTAAGACACTTCCATCTTCAAGGTGTATTTCCACCCCAATCAATCCGAATTTATGGTTTCCGATATAGGTGATTTTGGTTATGCCCGGTTCGCTGGAAGTTCTTTCCACCTGTACGGTTTTAATTTTGAGGGATCCGTAATCGTAATCATCGGTGGTCGATTTTTTCGTAACTTTAAAATTGGCCGTCTTCCCGTTCTTTTTCGTATATGTCCATTTATCACCGACGTTCACGTCATATTTCATGACAACAGCCTGTTTGCCGGATGCATTTACTATCGCAACACCTTCTGAACTGTTTTTAAATTTGAATTTCCCTTTGAAATTTCCGTTGGAGTCGATAAATGACGACTTGTAATTAATAAAATCTTCTCCGTACAGAGCATTTCCTATGTTATCAACGGTGCTGCTAAAACTTGAGGAGATGGGGAATGAAAATTCAACAGCGATTAAACCGTTGTTGTTTTCGACAACCTTCACCTGTGAATTGATGCTTGAAGCTGTTCCGCCCAGTTTTATTGTTCCGGTTGAAGTATTTCCCACTTGATTTTTAGTCAAGTTTGTATCTCCCCCCAATTCTGTACTTGAGCTACCTCCTTCTTTTTCGCAAGCAGACAGTAAAAAAATTCCACATAGTAAAGAGATAAACAATTTAGAAAACGCTTTTAAATTTTTCATAATGAAAATGATGCATTAAAATGCGGTAGTGTTAATGATTTTTATTTATTCGCCGGTAAAATTACCGCAATATTTTTTACCTTTTTTGCTTAAAAATACGTTTGTGTTCCTGATTCGTAAAAATTTATTCCTAATTCATAAAAAATACTTATTTTTGCAAAAAAACTGCCCCGTATGTTGTTCCATCTTATCCTCTCGGTCATGCCCATGTTCGTATGCCTGTTTTGGGTGATACTCCTACTGTGTGACAGCGACCACAATTTGCCCAAAAAATACCTGGCTTTTTTCCTGACGTTATCGGCAATCAATTATTTTGTGCACGCCGCGTTTTTTAACCGTCAATACGACCTGTTTGCTTTCATGGACAACATCTGGGTCTTCACATCCCTCTCCTCATACCCGCTTTATTATTATTACATCCGGCTTCTTACGCGCGATATCCGGATCGACTGGCGGTGGAGTTGGATTTTACTGCCTGCATTGACCTTATCGTTTTTTTCGTTCATCATCTACTTCGCCATGTCACCCGAAGAGCTGGATTTATTTATCCGCGGAGTCATGTACCACGAACAGGCCTACACCGAGTCCTATCCGCAACTGGTCCGGCTGCAGGTGCTTCGCACAACCCTGTTTAAGGCATTTTTCTTGATACAGGTAGTCTTATCGGTGTGGTTCGGGTATCGGCTTATCGTCCGGTACAACAGAGAGGTGAAAGAGTTTTACTCCAACACGGGAGGCAAGGACCTCAGTTCCGTAAAGTGGCTTCTTTTCGCTTTCCTGTTTGCCTCGGTTGTCTCGGTCGTCTCCAGTGTAGTTGGGAAGGATTTCTTCATCAATAAAGGCTATTTGATAGCTTTTCCCGCTCTCACCCATTCGCTTTTCTTGTTTTTTATCGGTTACGTTGGGTATCGCCAGAACTTTACGGTGGCCAATTTCAACAGTGATGTGAAAGATTACCGAAAAAGAAAGGGTAAATCCACGGAGAGGAATCAGCCTGCGTTGAGCGACAAAATTACCCGGCAGCAACTTCTGGATTTAGTGAAAAAAAACGAGTTGTATAAGAATCCCGATCTGCGAATAACCGATATTGCCTTGATGGCAGGAACCAACCGAACCTACATCTCGCGGATCGTAAACGAAGAGATGCAGACGAACTTTTGCGATTGGGTGAATGGATTTCGCATCGAGCATGTAAAGGAGATAATGAAGAACCCGGAGTACAACGGATTGTCGATGTTACAGATTGCCGAAATGTCTGGATTCTCCAGTTTAAGCGCGTTTTACAGGGTATTCAAGGCAAAAGAAAAAGTAACTCCCGGAGAATATAGAGAGGGGTAGTTGAATAAAAAAACCCGGCAAATGCCGGGTTTTTTTGAATTATTTATAGCTATCTTTCACGAAAGCAGCGTTCGCCAAGTAATCATAACTTTCTTTTACACCTTCCACCGGTGTGCCGGTATATCTTTCAACCTCGACAACCATGTATTTTGCACCTGATTTATCAACGTTGTTGAAAATATTTTCAAAATTCACTTTTCCACTTCTACCCAGCTCGGTTTCGTCTTTGATATGAAGCACTTCAAACCTGCCCGGATAGTTGTTGAAATATTCGACCGGATCTTTACCGCCTTCTCCTACCCAGTACACGTCCATCTGGAAGAACACCTTGGCGGGGTCGGTATTTTTTAACATATAGTCGTACATCACTTCCCCTTCAATTTCTTTGAATTCGAAATTGTGGTTATGGTATCCAAAACGGATTCCTGCGGCGTTACATTTTTCTCCGACCTGGTTAAAGTAATCGCAGTATGCCTGAAGATCAGCTAACGTTTTTGGTGTAGGGATCCAGGCAACCACCAAATACTTCATGCCTGCATCCTTGTGAGCCTGAATGGCGGTATCCCACCATTTCCAGATTTCGTCCCAGTTGGTATCTTTTGTGTTTTCAGCCAACGGACGTCCGGCGTGTGAAGAGAGAACTTCCAGGCCGGCATCTTCGATCGATTTTTTGAAATCGGCGGGAGCCATTCCGTAGAACTTTCCGTCGTTATACCCTGCCGCTTCTACTCCGGTATAGCCTATTTCAGCTGTTTTTGCAATTGTTGCTGCATAATCGGCCTTTATGTCATCGCGAAGGGAATAGAGCTGAAGATAAATATCTTTTTTAACCTTCACTTCCGCTGCTTCTTTTTTCTGTCCTTGGTTGCAACCCGACAAGAGGAACAGGCTACCCAATAAAACTACTGCAAATAAATTTGAAATCTTTTTCATTCTTTTGTACTGTTAAAAAAAGAGCATTTCCGAACACGACAGAAACACTCTTTTTCAGATTTTATGCTTATTCTAATATTTTAATTTTAATGTTGCGGAACCAAACATCATCCCCGTGGTCCTGGAAACCGATGAATCCTTCGCGATTGGGGCCTCCGCAGTTATTCAGCAGTTCAAATGCCAACGGCCATTTTTCCTGGCTGAACTTGCTGGCTTGGAGCATCTCTGTCCATTGAGGAGTCCACAAGTGGTACTCCAGAACATTTTCGTTGTTCTGTCCGTGAACAACTGTTCCCTTATACACCATAATCTTCGCTGCGTTCCATTCTCCGAAAGGTTTTTGGTTTTGAGGAACTGCAGGAATCATATCGTAGAGCGAAGCAGACTGTCTGTTGTTGTCTTTGCCCAGCTTGGCATCCGGATGGTTGGCATTATCCAGCACCTGGTACTCGGGAGAGGAGATGTAGATAGGTTCGGTCTTTACATTACCGTCTTTATCGGTAGTGGTTACTTCCTGCGCCAGATAGAAAATGCCTGAGTTGCCTCCTTTGGAAACTTTCCATTCCAGCACCAGTTCGAAGTTTTTGAACTTGTGGTCGAAGATAATATCGCCACCGTCACCGTCCTGGGCTTCGCCGCCACCCGAACCGTTGAACTTGATGGCACCGTCATCGATGGTCCATTTTCCGGGGACTGCATCTTTGCCGTATCCGCGCCAACCAGTAAAGTCCTTACCGTTGAACAACACGATGTAACCGTCTTTATCCGTCTCAAACTTCGACAGGTCAACTTGCGGCTTGTCAACTACTGAATATTGCGGAGTTTCTGTTTTCATAGAATCAACACTTTCTGTTTCTGCTGTTTTTTTTGCACCTCCGGTACAAGCTACAAAAGCTGTGGCAACCACAATGCTTAAGAGCACATTAAAAACTTTTTTCATACTTGTTCTTTTTTTAAATTTAAACTTTTCTTTCAAGATATCAGACAGCAGATATCAGACTCAAAAATTTGTTTTCCAACAGCATAACGAGTCTGACATCTGACTTCTGTTATCTAAAAACTTACGGCATTGCCGGCAATTTCCAACCGTTTTGATACGAATGGTTGATCAATTCTGCAGCATACTCGTTAGCATTTACGGGTTCCGTCCATGTTTTGTTAAACGTCGGATGACCGTCGGTAATTTTGAAACCATCCTCGATGATTGTTCTGATTTTCGCGTCAGCTGGAATGTTGGTAAACTTCATGTTTTGACCGTCCCAGTGCAGTTCCTGATTGAGGCTCTGCAGTCTTACGGCAAGAACACCCATTACCACCATTTCGTTGAAAGGTCCGGCTTCCGAGAAAGGAGAGGCTGTCTCAACGCGATTTTCAGGGCTTTCCTTACATGCACGTACCCAGTCTAACTCGTGAGAAACGGTTACTTCACGCTGGGTCTTCGGCGAATTGGGTTTTCTTCCCGATACCAACCACGGATTTACACCGTAGCAGCCGCAGATCAACGTGTCTTTCGTTCCGTGGAAAACAACACCGCCGCCCGAGTCGTTCAGGTTCTTTCCAGCGGGAACTCCTTCGGGACGGAATGGTTGCAAACCGCCGTCGTACCAGGTCACTTCCACTTCAGGCATTGCTACCTTCGGCATGTTGTCGCGAGCCGGGAAAACATATTTCACCATCTGTGCATTGGGTGCGCAGTCTGTCAGCAACATGGTGGATGAACCCTGAACCTTTGTGGGATAACCCAGGTTCAACCCTTTAAATACCGGATGCAGAATATGGCAGGCCATATCTCCTAATGCGCCTGTTCCAAAATCCCACCATCCACGCCAGTTCCAGGGGTGATAAATGTTGTTGAACGGACGTTTGTTAGCGGGGCCGATAAACAAATCCCAGTTCAGGGTAGATGGAACTTTGTCTACTTGCTTCGGTATCATCAGACCTTGCGGCCAGATGGGTCTGTCGGTGAAAGTATCCACGCGTGTAACTTCACCAATTTGTCCGTCGCTGATCCAATCGATCACCTGGCGTACGCCGGGACCGGAAGATCCCTGGTTACCCATCTGTGTGGCCACCTTGTATTTCTTAGCCAGATTGGTCAAAAGTCTTGATTCATAAACACTGTGTGTCAACGGTTTCTGTACGTAAACGTGTTTTCCCATGGTCATTGCATCGGCTGCAACAATCGCGTGAGTATGGTCAGCAGTAGCTACAACAACGCCGTCGATCGATTTTCCCAGTTCGTCATACATCTTACGGTAGTCGTAATATTTTTTCGCTTTCGGGAAATAATCGAAAACGCGTTTGCTGTACTTCCAATCCACATCGCACAGACCCACTATGTTCTGGCTTTCCAGGTTTTTCAGGTTAGCAAAACCCATCCCTCCGACTCCAATGCTTTTACCGAGTACCGATGAAGGTACGACAGTTAATCCAACCGCAGCTGTTGCGCCTGCCTGGATAAACTTCCTTCTTGACATTTTTGATGACATAACAATTTGTTTTAGATTAAATAATTCAAAAATATTGTTTTATAACTTTTATGATTAATCAAGTTACTCTTTTTCTCTTGGGAAAGACAGATAAAGAATAATTGCCGTAAAAATAGAGAAAAAAACTGAACAACTAAAATTTTCAATAAAATAAATAACCAAAAAGCACCTTATGGCAAAGAATCCTTTACCGTGTCCGTTTAAGTTCTGCGCTACGCTTAAATCTTCACAAAGATCCGCCACCGGTACATCAACCGCAAAATAAAAAAGAGGATCAGAAAATTGGCAAAGGTGAGTATGGCGGAATAATAGTCACCCGTATATTTCTCTAATCCCCAAAGCAAGGAGTGCGCTGCACTTCTGAAGTTGACAACCATTCCAACGGTGTACGCAACGATCGAATTCATTCCATAAATTTTAAGCCAGTTCAATCCTTTTGACCAGCCTTTGTAATCGACAACGTAATAGAACAGTGCCATCAACAGGAAGCACAACCCGCCGGACCAGAGTGTCATGCTGGCCGACCAGATCTTCTTGATGATGGGGGTTTGGAAGCTCAACAACCAGGCTGAAAGAAGCAGCGACACACCAATAATGAACAACAACCGGCTGTTCTTCCGTTTATCCTTGCCGTTTTTCATGATCTGTCCGGCAAAAGCGCCCATCATGGTGGTCACCCCGAACACCATGCTGGTCAGCACCCAGGTATAGCGGTAATTATCCGAAAAACTCCACGAACCGTCCTCCGCATAGGTCACGCCGTCGCGAACTCTTCCCAGCACCGCCCTGTCGACTGCTTCCGCAAAATTACCATCGGGAGTGAAATCCCCCAGGAATGTCAGCAATGCCCAGTAACCCGCCAGCAACAGTAAAGTGGCAATAACCTGGCCTTTCCGGGACATATGGAGCAGGAGCATGGCCGAAATAACGTAACCTACGGCAATGGCCTGCAACGTATTGGTATAAATGCGGATCTGCATCGGATCGAGGCTCAACAGGTCGCCCTGCACTACAGCTCCGAGTATGAAGAGGATGACAAATCGTCTGGTGATTTTTCTGTAGATGGCCCGTTTGTCCGGATTCGCGCGGTATTTCTCAAACGAGAAAGGCATGGCGGCACCCACCATAAAAAGGAAAAGCGGCATCACCAGATCCCAGGCACTAAATCCCTCCCATTGAACATGTTCAAACTGGTGCAACAGGGAGGAAAAAACCGGCACGTCTTTCCAGTGCCGGACAAAGGCTACGAAAACAGGTTGAAAGAAAACCAGCATAAAAAGGTCAAAGCCGCGCAGGATATCCAGGGACGCGAGGCGATTGGAGGGGATGGAATGTGTATTCATTTGATCAATATTTTATGTTCTTAAACAACACCCTGTTTTCACGCGCTTCGTTGAGGCGAATCAACATCTTTTGACGGTTATACTTAGAGATATCGGCACTTTCGTAGCCGGAGATGATGTTCAGCAAGGCACGGAGTTCATCGTCCGAGAATTGCTTCATGATTTCGTCGAAAGGTTCTTTGTTTCCGATCTCGAAACGGATAAAGGCCAGGCGCGACTTTGCCGTTGGATAATCGGGATCGATCTTTAGCAACTGTTCCAGATACTCCGCGGCCTGCTCGTACTTCTCCTGGGCAACACTCACGTTGGCCAGGCGGTCAATGATCTCCTCGTTATCTTCCGACAGCAGTGCGGCCTTTATGTATGCCGCTTCCGCTGCCCTCAAATCGCCGTCGATAAACATCAGCTCTCCTTCGAGCATGTAGTAGTCGAGCGATTCCTTTTCATCGGCGGGAATGTTGTTGTATAATTCCCGGGCCAAAGCCATGTTGTCTTTCAACAGCTCGACGAATGCCCGGCGCGTAGCGATCCCTTTCGGTCCGAAACGCTTTTCCTTGATATCGATAACGCGCGACATCTGGCCGTACTGCTCCATCGCCTCATACCCTTCGAGCAACGAGTCATAAAGCGACTCGTCATCGGGCGATATGCGGATGCATTCTTCGAAGATGCGGATAGCCTCGGAAGCATTGTCGTTCAGGTAGAGCGACAGCGCTTTCATCTTCAGGGCCGAGACATCGTTTTCGTTTATGGTCAGCGCAAAATCAAAGGAATCAATGGCTTTTTCGTACTGTTCATTCATCGAGTAGAGTTTGCCGATGTTTACCCACCCCTCAAACGAATAAGGATCCAGGTCGAGCAACCGGTTGTTGTATTCTATGGCACGCGCGAAATCGCCTTTCATCTCGTTGGCATATGCCAGATCGATAAGCACATCGGGATTGGATTCATCGATTTTCAAGCTCTCTTCGAGGTAGGAAATGGCCCGGTCGAAATACTCGACATCGTTCATCACGTAGCCGACCTCGGTAATAAAAACGTACAGATCATCGATCGACAGCTCCCTGTTCATCGTCTCGTTGATCACCTCATTGGCTTCCTCCGTTTTTTCCAGGTGCAGCAGGCTTTCGATCCGAAGCAGGGGCAGTTCGATATCGCCCTCTCCGGGGATATTGTTCAGGTACGACAACGCCTCGTCATACAACTCGGAGTAGACCAATGTCTTGGCCTTTAAAATCATCAACTCCGGACTGGCTGGATGCATCTTGAGTCCTTCCTCAATGATCTCTTCGGCCTGTTCATTGTCTCCCAGGCCGTTGTAATGATCGGCAAGCATGGCAAACTCATCGGCATCGAAATAAATCTTCCTGCCGAACATGCGCATTTGCTCGTATTTTTCCACCAGGGAGGATATGTCGTCCAGTTCTTCGTCCATTTTAACTATTCTGTTTCTTCCACGAATCTTTCAGGGCTACCGTCCGGTTGAAGACAAGCTTTTCGCCTGTGGAATCGGCATCCACGTTAAAGTACCCGATGCGCTGGAATTGAAAGCTGTCCAGCGGTACGGCGCCGGCCAGGTATTCTTCCACCTTGCAATTTTTCTTCACGATAAGCGAATCGGGATTCAGTAGTTCGCGGAAGTCCTTTTCTTTCTCACCAGCCGGGTCTTCCACGATAAACAGCCGGTCGTAAAGCCGTACTTCAGCGTCGATGGCATGGGGCGCCGACACCCAGTGGATGGTTCCTTTCACTTTGCGGTTGGCCTCAAGCATCCCGCTCCGGGTCTGCGGATCGTACTCGGCGTATACTTCCGTGATGTTTCCGTCTTCATCTTTTTTGCATCCGGTACATGCGTCTTCCATAAAATCGTCGCGTTCGATCCAGAGTTCGCGCGAGAATTTAACCCGGCGGCTTCCCATCGATTCGTCCTCGGGGTTGTTGACCGCCTCCATCTCTTCCGTTTGTCCTTCGGGATAATTCGTGAGGATAAGCTTTACGGGGTCGATAACGCCCGACACGCGGACGGCTTTTTTGTTCAGGTCCTCGCGCACGGCAAACTCGAGCAGGGACACGTCGATCATCCCGTCGTATTTGGTATAGCCGATACTATCGACAAAGTTGCGTATTGATTGTGGTGTGTAGCCGCGGCGGCGCAGTCCGCAAAGCGTGGGCATGCGCGGGTCGTCCCATCCCGAAACCAGCTTCTCCTGTACGAGCTGAAGCAGCTTGCGCTTGCTCATCAGGGTGTAGGTCATGTTCAGGCGGTTGAACTCGTACTGGTGCGGACGGTAATCACCGGTGGCCAGCTGATCGATAAACCAATCGTAAAGCGGGCGGTGTACCACAAATTCCAGGGTACAGATGGAATGGGTCACCCCTTCGAAATAGTCGGATTGCCCGTGTGCGAAATCGTACATGGGATAGGCTTTCCAGGCAGTCCCCGTACGGTGGTGCGGGATATGGAGGACCCGGTATAGGATGGGGTCGCGGAAGTGCATGTTTGACGACGCCATGTCTATCTTGGCGCGTAGCACCATTTTTCCTTCGGGAACCTCACCGCTGTTCATCTTGTGAAACAGGTCGAGCGATTCCTGGACAGGGCGTTCGCGGTAAGGGCTGGGCGTCCCGGGAACGGTTGGCGTCCCTTTTTGCCGCGCAATCTCTTCGGCCGATTGCTCATCGATATAGGCTTTTCCTTCCCGAATAAGCTGGACGGCAAAATCCCACAACTGCTGGAAGTAATCGGAGGCGTAAAACACGTTCTTCCACTGAAAACCGAGCCACTGGATATCTTCCATGATGGAGTCCACGTATTCAACGTCTTCCTTGACCGGATTGGTATCATCGAACCGGAGGTTGCAAATGCCACCGTATCTTTCGGCAATACCGAAGTCGATACACACGGCTTTGGCGTGTCCGATATGCAGGTACCCGTTTGGTTCCGGCGGAAAGCGGGTTTGCACACGACCGTCGTTTTTACCTTCTTTTAAATCGTTTTCAACAATCTGTTCGATGAAGTTGAGACTTTTCTTGTTTTCTTCCACAGCAGGAATCTCTTTTTGTGACATAATATATGGTCGGTTAATTTTTAATTTTACTGTTATATGGATACCCTGGCGTACGGTGCCGCGTCTTTTCCGCAAAACTCACCGTCGAGATACTTGTAGTACCCTGAGATAGCTACCATAGCCGCATTATCGGTAGTGTAGGCAAATTTCGGGATATGTATTTTCCATCCATAACGGCGACTATAATCTTCAAAAGCAGCGCGCAAGCCTGAATTGGCAGACACACCACCCGCCACGGCCACTTCCTTTATTTTTAACTCTTTTGCTGCACGATACAGCTTATCCATCAGAATATCGACGATCGTTTTCTGCAGGGACGCGCAGAGGTCTTCCTTATTTTTTTCGACGAAGCCGGGATCGTTTTTCAGTTCATCACGCAGGAAATACAAAAACGATGTTTTCAACCCGCTGAAGCTATAATCGTATCCCGCGATATGGGGTTTACTGAAAGTGAACCGGCCGGGAGCGCCCTGTTTGGCTAATCTATCCACGATCGGTCCTCCGGGATAACCCAGGCCCATCACCTTGGCGCATTTGTCAAAGGCTTCACCGGCGGCATCGTCGATGGTCTGACCGATAATCTCCATCTCCCGGTGCGACTTCACGAGAATAACCTGCGAGTTACCGCCCGATACCAGTAAGCACAGAAACGGAAACTTCGGCTGGTTCGTGTCGTGCTCTTCCTCCTTGATGAAGTGGGCCAGTACGTGTGCCTGCAGGTGATTCACCTCAATCATCGGGATATTGAGCGCCGATGAAAATCCTTTCGTAAAGGAGGTTCCCACCAACAACGAGCCCAGCAATCCCGGTCCGCGCGTGAAAGCCACTGCCGAAACTTCTTGTTTCGCAATGCCGGCCTGTTTCAGGGCATCGTGCACCACAGGAATGATGTTCTGCTGGTGCGCGCGCGACGCCAGTTCGGGCACTACGCCGCCGTAGCGCTCATGGACTGCCTGGGAGGCAATCACGTTCGACAAAATGACACCGTCGCGGATGACCGCTGCCGAGGTATCGTCACAGGAAGATTCTATACCTAAAATCGTAATCAATTTAATTCAGCTGATGTTGTATAATATTGGAACGACAAAGATAACACAAAAAAACGTTTGATAAGAAAAATAGACGGGGACAATGTTCTCACAGCGTCACGTCTACCCGCACCCTGCCCAGCAAAGCGCCGGGATGATCGCGATACGTGAAACGATGAACATATTCCACACGCAAAAGGCCCAGTATATTCGTGATCCCGATGGTTCCCTCCACATAAGGCAGGGAGCCGTACCGGTAGGATACCGGCGGAAAGTCGTAGATGCGGGAAGAGGAGTGCAACGGATCGTTTTTGTCGCTCAGTCTGCCGTAAGAAGCGCGCAGAGAGATCAACTCTTTCGTTCCCAAAGCTTCCAGCAACGGGATTTTTGCCAGCAGGAAATCATCGCCCACAAAGGTTGTACGAATCGTGAACTGCTCATCGGCAACAAATTCGAGGGCCCGGTTCAGAAAGAACGCATTGCTCTCGATATGATGCTTGTAGCGTTGGTTGGGATAGACCAACAGGGGAAAGGGCACCGCATTCCACACTTTCGAAAACTCTCCCACGGCATCCAGCCGGCCAACGTAACCCAGATAGAAACGTTTTTGTGCGGAGAATTCCGTTTTGTGGTATGTCGCGTCGCTTTCGGGAAGATGCGTGAAACCGATGGAGTGAGAAAGAAAAAAGACGGGACTTGTCACATCGACAGGTTTTCGTTTGCGTTTTTGCTGTAAATAGGCCTCTTCGAAAGAGTACCGCAGCAGCACCCCACCCTCGGAAGTGTCCAGCCCATCGTATGCGGTAAGCCCGGCGTCGGAACTCCTCCGGAACTCCAGTTCTCCCTGCGGGATCAACCTCGATTTTCGCCACCAGAAGGTGTGCGCAAGACCGTTTTTGTACTCCCTCTCGTAGTTTATCTCGGCAAAGTTACGGTACGTCGCTTCATTAACCGACCTCCGGTAGGTAATCAGCAACAGGTCGTTTAGAGAACGCGGGTGCATCTCGCCGGGGGAGAACAGATCGTTTTCATACACCAGGCGCATATTGTTTTTGGGGAATTCGTCCTCATGATAGGCTTTTTTATCGAACGACCAGACGGCTTCTCCGCGGTACTTGAACTGCTGGTCTTTAAAACCATAAGCCAAGTATCCCTTCATAAAAAAATGGGGACTCAGGCGCGAATTGGATGCTGCTCCCGCCCGCAGGCGGACGCCTTCGACGGGATTGTAAGTGGGAAGAGTCTGGATCCGGCCAAAATCGAACGTGTTGGTCTCCGGGTTTCCCAGCGGGATCCAGTCGTCCATCACAAACCGGGCCGCCTTGCTCAGCAACGATACGGCCTTCCCGGGTTTCACGGCAGCGTCGCCCGGCGGCGATAACAGTGCCGTCTCACGGTCCTGGGGCACCAGCGCGATGCGAAGCGGAGCATGCCCATAGTCCTCCGGCGAGAGGTAGGTCAGTCGATACCCTTCTCCCACACTCACCAGGCGGTTATTCTTCAATGAATCGGGTACCTGAAGTGAGAATTCACCCACATTACTGGCCACTACTCCGATCTTGGTATGCTCCACAAAGATCGCGGCGTAGGGGACCGGCGTGTTGTACTGCGCATCGATAACTACCCCACTGACCTCTTTGTATTGAGCAAGTACT
The DNA here is from genome assembly GCA_022840285.1 of Porphyromonadaceae bacterium. Classification (GTDB taxonomy): domain Bacteria; phylum Bacteroidota; class Bacteroidia; order Bacteroidales; family Dysgonomonadaceae; genus Petrimonas. Next base: position 14,407 of record JALHIE010000027.1, on the reverse strand, counting down.
GTAAATCGTGCTATTAATGCCCACAAAAATGCACCCCACTGACCTCTTTGTATTGAGCAAGTACTGGCAGGCTTAATACCGGCAAGAAAAACAGAATCAGAAACTTCCTCATTCTTAATTTTCTGTTTACAGCTTCCGGTAGCGTACCCTTTTCGGCTCTACGTTGCCTAGGCGCATTTTCTTGTTCTCCTCATACTCGCTATAGGAACCCTCGAAATAAAATACTTCTGAATTTCCTTCAAACGCAAGGATATGGGTACAGATACGATCCAGGAACCACCGGTCGTGCGAGATTACCACGGCACATCCGGCAAAGTTTTCCAGCCCTTCTTCCAGTGCACGGAGGGTATTCACGTCGATATCGTTGGTCGGCTCGTCGAGCAACAGTACGTTTGCCCCGGCTTTGAGTGTCAATGCCAGGTGTAGACGGTTTCGTTCACCGCCGGAAAGAACACCGCACAGTTTTTCCTGGTCCGCTCCCGAGAAATTGAATCGCGACAGGTATGCCCGGGAGTTCACCTCTTTGCCCCCCACGCGTACAAACTCCAATCCACCGGACACCACCTGATAGACGGTCTTACCGGGATCGATGGCTTCGTGAGCCTGATCCACATAAGCCGTAACAACGGTCTCTCCCACCTCGAACGAGCCATTGTCCGGGGTCTCCATTCCCTGTATCAATCGGAAAAGGGTGGTTTTTCCAGCACCGTTGGGGCCGATAACGCCAACGATCCCGTTGGGTGGAAGCATGAAGTTAAGGTTGTCGAACAGCAGCTTGTCACCAAAGGCTTTCTTCACGTTTCTAGCTTCAATCACCTTGTTTCCTAACCGGGGGCCGTTGGGAATAAAAATCTCCAGTTTCTCCTCACGCTCTTTCTGATCCTGGTTCAGGAGTTGCTCGTACGAGTTCAGACGTGCTTTTCCTTTGGCCTGGCGCGCCTTGGGCGCCAGGTTGATCCATTCCAGCTCCCGTTCCAGCGTTTTGCGACGCTTGCTCACCTGCTTCTCTTCCTGTTCCATCCGTTTGGTTTTCTGCTCCAGCCACGAGGTGTAGTTCCCTTTCCAGGGGATTCCCTCACCGCGGTCGAGTTCGAGGATCCAGCCCGCCACATGATCGAGGAAGTAGCGGTCGTGCGTGATGCAGATCACCGTTCCCTTGTATTGCTGCAAATGCTGCTCCAGCCAGTCGATCGACTCGGCATCGAGGTGGTTGGTCGGTTCGTCGAGAAGCAACACGTCGGGCTCCTGCAGTAGCAGACGGCACAGTGCCACCCGGCGGCGTTCACCTCCTGAAAGTTCACGGACCGGTTGTTCTTCAGGCGGACAGCGAAGGGCATCCATCGCACGCTCCAGGCGATTATCGATGTTCCACGCGTCGACGGCATCCAGCTTGTCCTGCAATTCTGCCTGGCGGTCGAACAGCTTGTTCATCTTTTCCTCATCCTCGTAATATTCGGGCAATCCGAACTTCAGGTTGATCTCTTCATATTCCGCCAGCAGGTCCATCACCGGCTGTACTCCTTCGCGAACGATTTCGATCACCGATTTGTCGTCGTCCAGTTTCGGGTCCTGTTCCAGGTATCCCACCGAGAAACTTTTATCGGAGACTACTTCGCCTTGGTACTCCTTTTCAATCCCAGCAATAATCTTCAGCAGGGTAGATTTACCGGAACCGTTCAGCCCGATGATGCCAATCTTGGCACCGTAGAAGAAGGAGAGGTAGATATCCTTCAACACCTGTTTGTGGGGAGGGAACGTTTTACTTACCCCCACCATGGAAAAAATAATTTTTTTATCGTCAGCCATACCTGTTTTTAGTCAGTTTATTCCATCTTTTATCAATGCTCCGTCCCTCTAAGTCGATATGAATCAACATTTTTCAACCCGACCTTTCGTTACGGAGCACAAAGATAGTAAAAATGATGGAAAAAGGGCAAAACCAGAAGACAAGCATGAATGAAAAGGCCGTTTCCGTATGTTCGTTTAAAATTGTAATTTTACACGGTTTAAATTTCTGATTGCAAGAAGCGTCGGAATAACCGGATGGAGCCAATGGATTACAGGGACACCGTTTTTATTTCAGTGGTAGAAAACCTCAGTTTCTCGAAAGCAGCCGATGAGCTGAACATCAGTCAGCCTGCGGTAACCAGTGAACACTTCTTGCTCGATTTCGACGGCGTGGCTATTGTATCGGAAAAAGCGGTCTCCGGTGAACTGCAACTGAAAACCCTTGTAAAATTAAAGGTTTCCGGATTTTCCATCCCGCGTCAATTCCGCATAGCCTGCAAGCTGGGACATAAAAGCCGCCAGGTTGAACTCTTTGAAAATTTCCTCCTTAATTATAACATATAGTCATACACTATAGAAATACGGTATTTGATTTTATTGTACATGATGCTACTTTTGTCGCCTTAAAGTATCGGAATGAATAATAAAAGTTGGCTTTATTGGGTGGTTATCTGTTTTTGTTTTCTACCTTTTGTTTCACCGGCGGTTGCACTCTGCATAGGCATTGTTTTTTCTTTTTTGGGAATCAGGCACGATTCCATTCACCGGTATACCTCAAGGGTTCTACAGGTATCGATTGTTCTCCTGGGTTTCGGGATGGGACTGGAAGAAGTGATCACTGCGTCAAAAAGTGGTTTCGTACAGACACTCATCTCTGTATCCCTGGTGATGACCGGCGGGATTGTCCTTGGCAGGCTCTTGAGGGTTGAAAAAAACACAACACTGCTGATTGCCGCGGGGACGGCAATTTGCGGAGGAAGTGCCATTGCGGCTGTGGCACCCATCATCAAGAGTGAGAATTATCAAAATTCGTTTGCCCTGATCGTGGTGTTTGTCCTGAACGCCATAGCCCTGCTGCTTTTTCCCTTTATCGGGCAACGGCTCGGGTTGAGCCAGGAAGTTTTTGGCAACTGGGCAGCCATCGCCATACACGATACCAGCTCGGTAGTGGGAGCAGGAGCCATCTACGGAGAGAAGGCACTGCAGGTGGCCACTACGGTGAAGCTGATACGTGCCTTATGGATTATCCCGCTCTCCATCGTGCTGGCTTTTTTCAGCAAAAACGGCGACAAGCGTTCAATCAAATTCCCCTGGTTTATCCTGCTCTTTGTGGCAGCCATATTCTTTGCCAATATTTTTCCTGCTTTTGAGTCCAGCTATGCCCATTTCAGCTGGCTGGGAAGAAGGGCAATGGTTGTCGCACTGTTTCTCATCGGTTCCAACATCACCCTCCATCAGATCAAACAGTCGGGAACCCGGTGTTTTCTGTTGGGCGTTACATTATGGGTGGTAACGGCAGCCTTCTCACTTTTCCTGTTAACGCGGTAATCAGGCCTCTTGACTACAAGCAACGGCTGCTCTGCCAGAGGTCATCAGTTTATTTCGACGGTCTCAAAATCAAAAAATTACAGTTTTTTGATACAAATAATTTCGTTAAAATAAAAACATTTCGTATTTTTGCAACTTGATTAGAAAGATAGTATTTAGGAACATTCTTAACAAATAAAAATTCAAAAAATTATGATTAAAGTAGGTATCAACGGATTCGGACGTATCGGACGTTTGGTTTTCCGGGCAGCTCAAACAAGAGATGACATTCAGGTGGTAGGAATCAACGATTTGCTTGATGTAAATTACATCGCATATATGTTGAAATACGATACTATTCACGGCCAGTTCACCGGAACGATTGATGTGAAAGACGGCCATTTGGTGGTAAACGGAAAAACCATCCGCGTAACAGCTGAAAAAAACCCGGCTGATTTGAAATGGGGAGAAGTTGGTGCGGATTACGTAGTTGAATCTACCGGTTTATTCCTTTCTAAAGACAAAGCTCAGGGCCATATTGATGCAGGTGCAAAATATGTGGTTATGTCGGCTCCTTCTAAAGACGACACACGCATGTATGTATGCGGCGTTAACGAAAACACCTATACCAAAGGTGAGCAGTTTGTATCAAACGCTTCATGTACGACCAACTGTCTGGCTCCTATCACCAAGGTACTGAACGACAAATTCGGCGTTCTCGAAGGCTTGATGACTACCGTTCACTCTACAACCGCCACTCAAAAGACCGTTGACGGCCCATCCGCTAAAGACTGGAGAGGCGGCCGCGCAGCATCGGGCAATATCATCCCATCTTCCACAGGAGCAGCCAAAGCAGTAGGAAAAGTTATTCCCGAACTGAACGGAAAACTGACCGGTATGTCCATGCGCGTTCCTACCCTGAACGTTTCTGTAGTTGACCTGACCGTACGTCTGGCAAAAGAAACATCTTACGCAGAAATCTGCGCTGCTATGAAAGAAGCATCCGAAGGTGAATTAAAAGGCATCCTCGGTTACACCAGCGACGATGTGGTTTCTTCCGATTTTATCGGTGATGCACGCACGTCAATCTTTGACGAAAAAGCAGGTATCCAACTCAGCCCGACTTTCGTTAAAGTGATCAGCTGGTACGACAACGAGTGGGGTTATTCAAACAAAGTACTCGACCTGGTTGCACATATGGCAAAGGTAAACGGATAATCGTTTATTAACACATACGCAAAAAGCACCCCCGAAAAGGTGGTGCTTTTTTTGTTGCCGTTTCACAAAAAAAGAAAGGCTGGCCGGAGTATTCCGATCAGCCTTTTTACCTCTTTTCCGGTATATATCAAGCCGGATGAATTGCTTCGGTGGGGCAAACTTCTGCACAGGTACCGCAGTCGGTACAAACATCGGGATCAATCACGTAGATATCACCTTCAGAGATTGCCTCAACCGGGCATTCATCTATACAGGTTCCACAAGCAATACAATCTTCATTAATTACGTAAGCCATAATAAATAATTTGTTAGTTAATGTTGTGTGATTATTTTATTTTCATAAAATTCTGCACAAAGATACATAGTTTTTTAAAAACAAGAAACTTTGTTTTACGCTTAGTTTTGGACAAATATTTGTTCTTTTTGCAGTTTAAAACAGAAAATAAATCTATCCAACTGATTATCTACACCTTGATCGCTGTTAACAACGTACTATTTTTACGATTTCTAAATAAGATGTAATCCCGGGGAGAGTTTTTTCATCCCGTTTACAATAACCTTGCTTTAAAACCGTTTAAGCTGTAATGAAAAAGATATTTCTACTGGTCATTGTACTTTCTACCTTACCTGGTCCATCATACGGGCAACAACAGAAACTGCGGAACCGGCCGTACGCCGACCATGAGATCTTTCACCTGGGATTTACGGTAGGTGTGCACACGCAAGACCTGATACTGAAACAATCGGGACACGTGAATGAAAACGGCGAGGTGTGGTTTTCAGAAATTCCCTCCTACTCGCCGGGGTTCAGCGTGGGAATCATTACCGATTTGTACCTGAACCGTTTTATGAACCTGCGGGCAATCCCCACATTGCATCTGGGAAGCAAGAATCTTGTATTTAAGGAACAGGCTTCGGGCGAAGAGTATAAAACAAGCCTAAGAAACAATTACATTGACTTGCCTTTGCAGGCAAAACTGACGGCCGGCCGAATAAACAACTACCGTCCTTACCTGGTGGTGGGGATCTACGGCAGTGTTGAGCTGGCCCCGCAAAAAGATCAACCGGTCTTGCTGAAACCTTACGATTATGGGATTGAAATCGGCGCCGGATGTGACTTCTATTTGCCTTACTTCAACCTTTGTCCGGAACTCAAATTCTGTTTCGGACTGAACGAAATGCTTGAGAATGATCGATCCGGTCCGGTGGACAGGGAAGTAATAAAATATCCGCTTTCACTGGCAAGCGCCACACAAAGAATGATCGTGTTGAGTTTCAATTTTGAGTGATCGGGATATGAGGTAAGTCGCCGTACGTTCTCTTTCCTTTCACGTAGTAGTACCACAAGATACTGCCCTTAAACTTTGTAGGAATGTCTGTAACCGATCTTTGTTTTAAGTTTTCGCGACGGTCTTCTCTGAAACCGGACCTCATCCGGAAGAAATCCCTGTGTGCTTCTATAACCGATGCTGCATTACCGAACTTTCCCCTAAACAATAAATGAAAAAAGGCCAACGCATCCAAGATCAAGCGGACAGTAAAAACAGCAATCAGGCTTCTTGTGCGGGCATTCTTATACAACATCAATAAGTTGTTCCGGAAATTAAGGTAGGTTTTTCTTGGGTTCTCCCTGGCCAGTGATGCAGCCCCCACATGATAAACCACCGAGCGCGGCAGGCATTCGATTCTTTTTCCACGCGCATTCAGCCTCCAGCAAAGATCGATCTCTTCCATGTGCGCGAAAAAGCGCGCATCCAGACCACCGGTTTCGAAATAATCTTTCTTGCGTATGCACAGGCAGGCTCCGGTGGCCCAAAACACCGGGATCACCTCATCGTACTGGCCCCTGTCCTGCTCCACGTTGTCGAGGATCCTTCCCCGGCAAAAGGGATAAGCGAACCGGTCTAAAAAACCGCCACAAGCACCGGCGTACTCAAAACCGGTTTTATTTTTTTGTGCCAGGATCTTGGGTTGCACGGCGGAAACACCGGGATGTTCATCCAGGTAACTGATCATTGTTGAAAGCCAGTTTTCGGTAGTTTCCACGTCGGAGTTCAGCAACACCACGTATTCCGCGTCAACCTGCCGCAATGCCTTGTTATACCCTTCCGCGAAGCCGTAATTCTTGTCGAGGACAATGAGCGGGACCTGAGGAAAACGAGTACTAAGAAAATCAACCGAATCGTCGGATGAGCCGTTGTCGGCAACAACCACTTCGGTCTGGTGATCCAACGTGTGTTGCAACACCACCGGAAGGAACTCCTCGAGTAACCTGCGTCCGTTCCAGTTCAATATCACTACCGATGTTTTCATTCTTCCTTGTTTTTCGACCGGGACCATTTGTTGTGCGACCATAAATAATATGCCGGCTCGTTCAATATCGTTTCTTCCAGTTTCCGGGTGTATTTCTCCGTTACGGTAAATTCTTCCTCGGCACCTGCATCCGCTGTGATTACCGAAAAATCCCCCACGTAATGCCCCCGTTTCACCTTTTTGATGTCGAGATAGACCACTGCTAACCCCAGTTGGCGGGCAATCCGTTCCATACCGGTCTGCAACAACGTATCCTGATTTAAAAACGTAGCCCAGTATTCGTTGTTGTGTTTTCGCGGCCGCTGGTCCGTTAAAAAACCGATAACCATGGCCTGCCCCTCGTTTCTCTTGCGAATAATGGTCCGGTAAGTTGTCTTCATCTCAATGGATAAGGGATTGAACCGGGAGCGAATCTTCAAAAAAAGCTGATCGAATGCTTTTGACTTCAGGGTCTTGTAGACCTGTCCCGGCTCTACTCCGGGCAACAGGTGTAACGCTATTGACGGTATATTCCCGTCTTTGGTGAGCCGGTTGACGATCTCGGGGTTCTTAAAAACCATCCGTTTGCGAATTTCCTTATCGGAGATACGCAACGTTTTTACGGTTTCCACAAAGTAATCACACAGGTGGCGGTAAAATTTCTTCTCGATCTGCAGTATCTCTTCCTCTTTTTTTCGGGGAAAGGAACGGAGAAGGTTTTTTCGGACAACCTTTCTCCGGTAACCGGCCAGATAATACACCACCACATAGAGGATATCGGAAAGAATGTACAACATCCGGAACGGTAGCATCGCCATAAGGTACGTTGCGCCGTAGAGCAGGTAAAAATCAATTTTTTTTCGCATCATTCTCCAAAAACAGCTTCCATAGCCATTTCGTCTTCGTTATACGCTCCAATCTTCACACCGGTTATTTTATTCACAAGCAACGGGTCATAAATCGCATGCAACCTCACGTAGTTCTCGGTGAATCCGTGCATCCTATTCCCGTGGCGCGTGTGTTCGAAAAGCACTTTTCTGAAACTGTTCTTTTGTAATTCGTAAAAATCACGCAACTTACGGTCGGAGATATCGTGCAACACCTTGCTCCGGTTGTGTTTGATCCGCGGATCAACAACATGTCCTATTTCCAGGGCTTGTGTTCCGGAACGCTCGGAATAGGTAAAGACATGCAGCTGTGAAAAGTCGAGCGACTCAATAAAATCCCGGCCTTCATCGAAATACGCATCCGTTTCACCGCGAAGCCCCACAATCACATCCACCCCAATGAACGCGTGCGGCATGGCAGATTTTATTCTTTCCACCTTGCGACGGAACAAGGCCGTGTCGTATTTTCTCTTCATCAGTTTCAAAACGGCATCACTCCCGGCTTGCAGCGGGGTATGAAAATGGGGGGCAAACCGTTTTGATCCTGCCACAAAATCGATGATCTCATCCGTCAGCAGGTTGGGTTCGATGGATGAGATACGAAAGCGTTCGATGCCTTCTACTTCATCCAAGGCTTTTATCAGATCGAAGAATGTCTCGCCGGTAGTATGTCCGAAGTCCCCTATATTAACACCGGTAAGCACAATCTCCTTTCCTCCCTGTACCACCACCTCCCGGGCCTGTTTCACCAAGTCGGCAATGGAGCCGTTGCGGCTTCTGCCCCTGGCGTAAGGGATAGTACAAAACGAACAGAAATAGTCGCATCCGTCCTGTACCTTCAGGAAATACCGCGTACGGTCGTCTGCCGAACAAGAGGGAACGAAAGTTCTGATCCTGTGCGTTTTCGACGTGATCACTTCCCCCTTGGATTTTTTCTTTAAGTCATCCAGGTACCGGATGACATCCAGTTTCTGTTCCGAGCCCAACACCAGATCCACACCGTCGATGGAGGCAATTTCGTCCGGTTTAAGCTGGGCATAGCAGCCGGTAACCACTACGAACGCATCGGGATGGCTTTGAATCATCCTTCGAATGGCCTGGCGTCCTTTCTTGTCAGCCAATTCCGTAACGGAACAGGTATTAATGACACAAATATCTGCTTTCTGCCCTTTTCGGGCACGCAGAACCCCGGCATGGAACAATTGCCTGCCGATAGCAGATGTTTCCGCAAAGTTTAGTTTGCAGCCCAAGGTATAATATGCAGCCGTTTTATTTTCAAAAACAGTTTGATCGATCATAAGTAAAATTATTTTAGTTTCGCTCGTGCTTGTTACTACTAATGTGTAACCTTAAAATTTAGCTTTTACCGTAACACATGCGAACATTGAGTATTTATATAAAATGGCTCGTTGCCAAACCGCAAAAATACAAAATTTGCCTCAATTTAGCAGTAGTATTTCTTTGTCAATCTACAAATTCGTATTATTTTTGCACACAATTAAATTGTTTGTGCAAAAAATGATACAACAAAACTTCATAAAGATTTACGAAGAAAGTTTTAAGGCGAACTGGGAATTACCTGCGCTGTCCAACTACAAGGATCAGGAGACTTTATCCTACGGCCAATTAGCTGAAAAAATCGCACGGATACATATCCTGTTTACAGAGCTTGGAATAGAAGAAGGGGATAAGGTTGCGCTGATCGGGAAGAACCACACCAGCTGGTCGGTTATCTTTCTGGCCACTTTCACCTATGGAGCCGTTATCGTACCTATTTTGCACGAATTCAACCCCGAAAGCATGGAGCATATCATTGCCCACAGTGAATCGAAATGTATCTTTATCAACGAAAACATTTGGGAGAACCTGGACAAAAGCAACATTAAGCTTCCTGTTTTTTCACTTCCGTCGTTTAGCTTGCTTCAAAGTGAAAACAAAAGGACAAGGGATCTTGCCGGCAGGATAGATGCTCTTTTCGCAAAAAAATACCCGGCCGGTTTTCGCAAGGAAGATGTTGCTTACGCGGACGTCGACAACGATGAGGTAATCTGCCTGAACTACACATCGGGAACCACCGGGTTTAGCAAAGGGGTCATGCTTACCGCGAACAATTTTGCCGGTAACATCACCTATGCCCATACCCTCAAGCTACTTTTCCCGGGCGAAAGGGATTTGGCGTTCCTTCCAATGGCGCATGCTTACGGTTGCGCTTTCGACTTTCTCTATGCTCTCTCCACGGGTGTTCACGTCACCCTCCTGGATGTTATTCCATCGCCGCAAAACCTTGTTAAGGCATTTCAGGAAATCAAACCGAATATCATCATAACTGTTCCGCTTATTTTCGAAAAGATATACAAAAAGAGAATTCTTCCGATTGTCGACAAGCCCATCATGAAAATACTGCTTCGGATTCCGGGAATAAACAACATAATTTACAGCAAAATAAAAAAATCACTTGTCGATTCCCTGGGCGGAAATTTCAGGGAGGTGATTATCGGCGGAGCGGCTTTAGGAAAGGATATTGAAGCGTTTTTCTACAAAATAAGATTTCCTTTTACCGTCGGCTACGGAATGACTGAATGTGCCCCGCTGATCTCTTACGACCACCACCATGAATTTGTTCCCACCTCCTGCGGTTCTGTTTTGGCGGGCATCATGGAAGCGAGAATCGATTCTCCCGATCCGGAAAATGTGCCGGGAGAAATCCAGGTTCGGGGTGAAAACGTGATGAAAGGTTACTACAAAAACCCGGAAGCTACAAAAGCCGCATTCACTAAAGACGGATGGCTGAAAACGGGCGATTCCGGCATCATGAAAGGCAGAAGACTCTTTATTAAAGGGCGTATCAAAACCATGATCCTCGGACCAAGCGGACAGAACATCTATCCGGAAGAGATCGAGGCGAAGTTAAACAACCTCCCGTATGTGGCAGAAAGCCTCGTCGTTGAAAGAGAAAACAAACTGGTGGCGTTGGTTTACCCCGACTTTGCCGCGGTGGAAGCCGGCGGCCTGACCAACGATCAGCTGTCGCGAATCATGGATGAGAACAAAGGCCTGTTAAACAAGCAGGTAGCCAATTACGAGAAGATCAACTCCCTGATGATTATTGAAAAAGAGTTTGAGAAAACTCCGAAAAAAAGCATCAAACGTTTTTTATACAGCTAAGAAACGGCGCATAAAAAAAGTATGTTCTGTATTGGGAATCGAAACCATTTTGACTCTACCGGCTTGTAACCGAAAAGGTACGGATCAGGCCGTTGAATCGGTTGAATTCGGGAATTCTGGCACCAAATCCTTTGTTTTCAATATCTAAGACTATACGCAGCAAAATGAAACGTACAGAACTTCTGTCTGGACAGGAACACATGTGCAAATGACGGTGATGACAAAGACTGGAATCCCATGCTCATTAAACAAATCCAGCCTCTATTTTTAATATTATTTAACTATACTTTTTTCGCAAAACATGTTATATAACATAAAAACAATATAACTTTGCGCAGTTTTTTAAAACAGAATTTATTGATCGTTTAAAATTATTGAAAAAAATGAAAAAAGTATTATTATTTGTAGCTTTAGTAGCTACCCTTGGATTTGCCTCTTGCACAAACAAACAGGCTGAAGCTGAAAAGGCCCGTTTAGACAGCCTTGCAGAAGTGGCCAGATTAGACAGTATTGCCGCTGTAGAAAAAGCTAAAGCTGACAGCATCGCCGCTGCTGCTGCCGCTGCTGCTGCCGACACATTGGTTGAAGCTGCCGAACAGGCTGTTGCTGCAGTTAAGTAAGCAGGAGATAGAAGAAATCACGTAAAGCCATCCTGAGCGGGATGGCTTTTTTATTTGCAGTTTTCTCAAAACAGCTTAACTTTGCGGATATTTCAAGAAATAACGGATTTTGCAGGTATGAAAAAAACAGTTTTTATCGCTTTACTTATTCTCACCGTGTTTTCCTCGTGCGTTTCCAAAGATAAGAGATACTTCGTAAAAGAGCTGGTCTTCCCCGAAAATATAACACCTGAAGAGAAAATAAAGCTGGCAGCCCACCTCACTCCCACCGATCAACAATACGCGTGGCAACAGCTGGAACTGACCGCATTTATTCACTTCGGAATGAACACCTTTACCGGACGGGAATGGGGCGATGGAAAAGAAGATCCTATCCTGTTTAACCCGACGGATTTCAATGCGGAACAATGGGTTGTTTCGCTTCAGGAAGCCGGATTCAAGATGATCATCCTCACGGCAAAGCATCACGACGGTTTCTGCCTCTGGCCTACGGCAACTACAAAACACTCCGTGCGCTCATCGCTCTGGAGAGATGGGAACGGTGATGTTGTCCGCGAAGTAAAGAATGCCTGTGACAAGTACGGAATGAAGTTCGGAGTTTATCTCTCGCCGTGGGACAGAAACGCTGAAAGTTACGGTGATTCACCCCGCTACAACGCGATGTTCGTGGAACAGCTGAAAGAGTTGCTGACCCAATACGGTGAAGTTCACGAGGTCTGGTTTGACGGTGCTAACGGCGAGGGTCCCAACGGGAAACGCCAGGTTTACGACTGGACCCGTTTTTACCAGGTGATAGACAGCCTTCAGCCCAAAGCGGTGAAAGCCATTATGGGCAACGATGTCCGTTGGGTTGGAAACGAATCGGGACTGGGACGCGAAACGGAATGGAGCGTAACCCCGCTGAATCCGGACATCAACGAAACCGTCGTTGCAGAAAACAACCGGCTAAACATCAATCCCATGTCTAAGGATCTGGGCAGCCGTGACCTTATTGCCGAAGCCAGAAAACTCTACTGGTACCCTTCGGAAGTGGATGTTTCTATACGTCCGGGATGGTTTTATCATCCCGAGCAGGATCACCAGGTGAAGACACTGCAACAGCTGGTCGATATCTATTATCAATCCGTTGGGATGAATTCGGTCCTCCTGCTGAATGTTCCTCCCGACAAGCGCGGCTTACTGCACGAAGCGGATGTGACCAGGCTGAAAGAATTTGGCGCATACATCAGGAGTACTTTTGAAAACAACAGGATAAATACCGGAAACACTGCCTGGACCGCCGACAACGGAGAATTCAGGGAATTTACCGTGACCGGCGACACCGTCAACACCGTGATGTTGCAGGAAGACATTAAAAAAGGTCAACGCGTGGAGGTGTTTAAAGTGGAAGGATTTATTCACAATGAATGGAAAAAACTGGCAGAAGGGACTACCATCGGATACAAGCGATTGCTTAAATTTGATGATTGCGCTCCTTCCAGGATCCGGGTAACCGTCACCGAGACCCGTGACAAAGCTCATATCCTTGCCGTAGGTGCTTATCGGGCACCCCTGATTTCCGAAGCATCCGGCGAATTGAAGCTTAGCGATTTGCCCAAAGAAAAATGGACCGTCAAAAGCCACAGCCCGTTGATTGTGGATATGGGCGAATCTGTTTCCGTTAAAGGCTTCACCTACAAGCCCACCAGTGAAAAAGAATCGGTTTTCAACTATGCTTTCAGCATAAGCGACGACGGGAAAACATGGACCGGATTGAAAAAAGGTGAGTTCAGCAACATCAAAAACAATCCTATTCCACAATTTGTAAGGTTCGATAATGACCTGAATGCAAGGTTTTTCCGGTTCGAAACCATTATCGGGACAGAAGGTGGAAAACCAGGCGCATCCATTGATCAAATAGGTATTCTCACTCAATAACATCCAATGAAAAAAATAGTTACCGCATTATTTATTTTTATCGTCACCTCTGCATTTCCGCACACCTCTGCATTTCCGCAGAAAATAGACGATGTTTTTAAAACAATGCCCAACTCCATCTTACCGGGATTATCGGACGGCAACAGGACCATGCTTCTGGTAGATACCGGAAAAACGGTCATCCCCTACTCCCTGGGCGAAATAGAAAAACTGGCTTATTCACCCGATTTCCTGAAAATAAAGACTTCCGAAATCGGCACAACGCAACTGAAACTGTTACCGCTGATCAACGACACCCAGATTATTTGCGTCATTAAAACCGTTTGTGGAAAAGCATGCGACAGCAACATCCGGTTTTACTCCACCGATTGGAAAGAATTGGACGCAAAAACGCTGTTGTCGGATATTTCTGCAACATCTTTTTTCGATTCATCTAAAAAAGATTCCGAAAATTATAAATTTGCACTATCTTTGCCGGATATTTATCCCGTTTCGGCAGAATTTGAAAACGGCTCAAACGCGTTAACACTAAGACTCGATCTGGCGGGATACCTTTCCGACGAGCAATTAGCAGAGGTTAAGCCGTTTATAAAAAGTGAAACAATCACGCTGAACTGGAACAATATTTCTTTCAGGTAATTTCTGCACCCGTAGTTCAATGGATAGAATATCGGATTCCGGTTCCGACGATGCGAGTTCGAATCTCGCCGGGTGTACAACAGTTATTGATAATCAATTAATTAGGAAAACGTCGGACTAAATGTCGGACGTTTTTTTGTTAAGCCTTAGCTTTTTCCTGGTTTTTCTCTGAAATGAAAACTCTTAATATCTTCATTTCGTAAAGTTACTTTGATTGTCTTTTTTTGACTAAATTATTGAAGAAAAAAGAATATCCTAATTGGTTTGTTTAAGATAATATTTTGCTAACTTTGACTTTTTAACTTAAATAGATTAATCAATAATTAAGAGTCAGGTTTTTCCAATCATGACAAT
>JALHIE010000143.1 GCA_022840285.1 Porphyromonadaceae bacterium | reverse complement strand
TGTGTACGCCGTGTAAACCATGTAACCTGCCGTAGTATGCACCATCCCCTTGGGCTTCCCGGTAGATCCGGAAGTATACAGGATGAACAGGGGATCTTCGGCATCCATCATTTCTGCCTTGCTGGTAGGAGGCGCTTCGTCCAGCAGAGGCTGCAACCAAAGGTCCCGCCCCTCTCTCATTTCGATCTCCTGATGGGTACGCTTTACCACCAGCACTTTCTCAACGGTAGGCGATTTATGGAGGGCTTCGTCCACGATCCGTTTCAGATCGATGGTTTTCGATCCGCGATAGCCGCCGTCCGCAGTAATCAAAAGCTTACAGGTAGAATCATTGATGCGCGTAGCGAGCGCGTTGGCCGAAAAGCCGGCGAAAACAACGGAGTGTATTGCTCCGATGCGCGCACAGGCCAACACACTGAATGCGAGTTCCGGGACCATGGGCAGGTAGATGCATACCCGATCGCCCTTCTCCACCCCTTGTGCTCTAAGCACATTGGCCATCTTGGACACCTCGGCATAGAGCTCACTGTAGGTAAAATATCGCGCCGGTTCGTTGGGGTCATTAGGCTCGAAAATGATGGCAGTCTGGTCGCCTCTATTTGCCAGGTGCCTGTCGATGCAGTTCTTGGTAATGTTGAGCTTGGCATTTTTAAACCAGGTGAACTCCGCCTTCTCCATGTCATACTCCACCACTTTATCCCATTTCCGGTACCAGGTGAAATTGTTCTCTGCTATCTTGCTCCAGAATTTTTTCGGTTTACGGGCCGACTGTCTGTATACCTTAAAATAGTGCTCTAAGGATTTTATGGAATAACTACTCATCTTAAGCTGGATTTTTAACAATCACAAATAAATAAAAAATATTTATTATTTGTTACACTTCAACGTATTTTATTCGTTTTTTATTTCATTTTAAGTTTTTTCGCCGTTATTTTAACAATTGAAGTTGTTATTAAAAAAAACAGCAGTCAAACCTATTTGGTCTACTGCTGTTCTATCGTATATATAATTGTAAAAACTCCGTAACTAATCAAACATTTTCCGGAATTTATTGAACACACTTTTCCTGGCCGATTTTGACGGTGCAAAGTTGGGTGATTTATCCATCTCTGCTATTTTTTTCTTTTCAGCATCGCTCAGGTTTTCGGGAATATAAACATTCACGTTGATAAGCTCATCACCGGTACCGTAACCATTTATTGTCGGCAACCCCTTGTTACGCAGACGCAGCACCTTACCCGGCTGGGTTCCGGGATCGATTTTCACTTTGGCAACTCCTTCAATGGTGGGAACCTCTACCGTTCCACCCAATGCGGCCGTTGGAAAACTCACAAAGAGGTTATATATCACGTCGTTGTGATCTCGGATCAAGTCCGGATCTTCCTCTTCCTCCACCAAAATAAGTAAATCACCGTTGACACCTCCACGACGGGCTGCGTTCCCTTTCCCCGACATAGACAGCTGCATCCCCTCTTCCACGCCGGCTGGAATCCTGATGTTAATCACCTCTTCTTCATGAACAATACCATCTCCGTTGCAATGCGGGCATTTCTTTGTGATGGTTTTTCCCTCACCGTTACAGGACGGACAGGTAGTTGAGGTCTGCATCTGACCGAGGATAGTGTTTTGTACGCGCGTTACCACACCCGACCCGTTACAGGTCGAGCAACTGGAAACAGAATCTCCGTTTTCCGAACCGTTACCGCTACACGATGAGCAGGCCACGTATTTCTTTACCTTTATCTTCTTTTCAACCCCATTAAGGATCTCTTTCAGGTTTAGCTTAACTTTTACCCGAAGGTCTGAACCGCGGTTGGTACGCCTACCCGGTCTGCCAAATCCGCCGAACCCGCCGAACCCGCCAAAATGACCGCCAAAGATATCGCCAAACTGCGAGAAAATGTCCTCCATCGACATGCCTCCTCCAAAACCGCCACCCGATGCTGTTCCACCCATTCCTGCATGCCCGAACTGGTCGTAACGCGCCCGTTTGTTCTGATCGCTGAGTACTTCGTATGCTTCGGCAGCTTCTTTGAATTTCTCTTCGGCCATTGCATCTCCCGGATTTTTATCGGGGTGGAATTGAATGGCTTTTTTGCGGTAGGCTTTTTTTATCTCTTCCGCCGTTGCCGTTTTTGGCACTTCCAGTACTTCGTAATAATCTCTTTTCGTTGCCATCTTATTCCCCTACAATAACTTTCGGATAACGGATGATTTTATCGTTCAGTTGATAACCTTTTTGTACACAGTCGATAACCATTCCTTTTTGCGATTTATCCTGAACAGGGACAGTTGTTATTGCTTCAAACCTGTCGGCATCAAAAGGTTGTCCAAGAGCTTCTATTTCTTTTACACCGTGTTGATTCAGGAAATTCAGGAATTTCGAATAGATCAAATCCATTCCTTCCACCATAGCTTCCTTGTCTTCTGCCGTATGGAGTGCCTGCAGTGCGCGTTCGAAATCATCGGCAAAAGGCAGCATATCCGTCAACACACGCTCTCCCCCGCTTTTGATAATGTCTGCCTTTTCCTTCATGGTCCGCTTGCGGAAGTTATCGAATTCGGCATGAAGACGTAAATAGCTGTCGTTTACCTCTTCGTATTTTTTCTGTAATTCTTCTAAAGGGTCGGCCTCGTCTGCCAAATTGTCCTCAATGCTGGCTTTCTGCTCTTCAATTTCCTCATTATTCCCGCTGGCCGACTCCTGGTTCACCTCGTCTTCGTACAATTCTTCCGGGCCGGTATAGTCGTTATTTTTCTTCATAATCATCTAAAAAATATATGTGTCTGCCTTTCAGCAATAAAAAAATCTT
>JALHIE010000142.1 GCA_022840285.1 Porphyromonadaceae bacterium | reverse complement strand
ACTCTCGAATGTTTTGTTTAGATTCATAATGATAATTAATTGAAGTTATTACGCTTCAAAATTATCACTATTCTAATTTACCGACAGGTTTAGTTCAACTTTTGTATATGCGGAAATTGTCTGTCTATTCGCACCCTACTTGTAAAATATCCCGTATATCGGTGGTAAATCTTCTGGAGAGGTGCTCTTGGTGCATTTTAAACATGCGGGCATCTTGTGAAGCCAGTCTTATGCCTCCCGACGATGAAAAGTGATTGATCGCATCTATGGCATTCATCAGTCCTTTGTGGCGGGGATTGGCATTCATTTCAGGGAAAAGAGCGGGCTGATGCTGCCTTTCATCGGTGAAATTATAAAGTGTAACCCCCGCTCTTTTGTAGCGGTGATCTTTTTCATAGATTTTTTTTAGTCCGGATACGACAAAGTCCACTATCTCCAGCGTGGACGAGGTGGGAAAGGGTAATCGCACTTCAACGCTCCTTGAAAGCGCTTCCTCCGTATCCTTAAAATAATTGGTCTGTAAAAATACCTGTATCCGGCTGCACAGCGATTGTTGTTTGCGTATTTTTGCGGCAGCCATTGCTGTGAACGTAACCACACGCTCTTTTATCTCGTCCCACGTTCCGTATTCTTTTTCGAACGTGCGGGTGACGGAAAAACTCTTGCTTTTCGAATCCCGTTTAATTCCCTTTGCAGGTTAATTCCTGTAACGGTCATGTTTCTGCGCACCCACGACTCGGACATCTCCGCAAAGTCGACGGCCTTGAACGCTCCTGCCAGTTGAAGCTTCGCTGCATTGCGCCTGCCGATGCCCCATACATCCTCTACCGGTAGCCACCTTAAGGCTTTCACCCGCTTTTCTTCCGTATCCATTACGTAGCATCCTCCCGTTTGTGAAGGATACTTCTTGGCAATGCGGTTGGCTACTTTCGCCAACGCCTTGGTGGGGGCAATACCCACACTAATGGGGATTCCTGTCCATCTCCCCACGTGCTCCTTCATTCGTAGGCCGTACTCTTTCGGGGTTGCCGTTTCTGCCAGGTCGAGAAAACATTCATCCACGGAATATATTTCCTGCAGAGGGGAGTAGCCCGATAGAATACTCATTACCCGGCGGCTCATATCACCGTATAGGGCAAAGTTGGCTGAATAGACAGCCACGTTGTTTCTCCTGAACAATTCCTGTATTTTAAAGGCCGGAACCCCCATTTCGATGCCCGCCCTTTTGGCTTCGTTGCTGCGTGCAATGACACATCCATCGTTGTTGGAAAGCACAATTACCGGCCTGTCGTCAAGGGAGGGATTGAACACCCTTTCACACGAAGCGTAAAAATTATTGCAGTCGATAAGAGCAATCGAGTGTATTTTCCGATGTGACGACAATAGGCTTATAACTTGTATTGGAGGGCATAAGCATACAAACACCGTTTTCCAGGTGGATCCGTTTCACGGTAAATTCACCCTCCAGATAACACAGGGCAATCCTGCCGTGCGACCATTCCTCTCCCTTGTCCACAACCAGCAGGTCTCCATCGTTAAAATCTCCCAGCATGGAATTCCCCCGGACACGGGCATAAAATGTGGCTTCCGGATGCCGGATAAGCAATTTGTTTATGTCGATCCGTTCGCTTGCAAAATCGTCCACATTCGAGAAAGGACCCGCCGCTACGCTGCCCCCCAATGAAATTTCCACTTCCGAAAACTCCGGTTTGTAAATTTCTATTTGTGTCGATGCATACACTTTTCTCATACTGCAAATGTAAGTGAAAATAGAAAATCGACAATAAAAAATCCCACATATTCCGGAAATACGTGGGATATCATTGTTGTGTTACCTCTGCGGAAAGAAAGGGATTCGAACCCTTGGTACCCGTAAGAGTACAACGGTTTTCGAGACCGCCCCGATCGACCACTCCGGCATCTTTCCTGTTCAGGTCACAAAGGTACAATATTTTTGGATATTTGCATGTTGTGGCCCCTGAAAGTTATTTCTTTAAAGCATATAACGCTGCTTTTGTGGATGCCAGAAGCGGCTCAATAGATATGCCGGAGCCAACAGCGTTCTTCATCCACAGCTGTGGGATGATTCTACCCTGGGTGTACATCCGGTCCATTTCGTCGGCAAGATTTTTTCCGCGCACCTGTTGGCCGATTTGAAAATCAATGAGGTGTCCCATCGGATAGTTCGGTAGATAAAGCGGGTAGTCGATCATGTGCGAGTAAATCCCGAGAAGCGTCTCTCCCTTCCCTCCCAAAATATCGGCATAATAGGTGTCCCACACATCTCTTGCAGCCGTTATAACCGCTTCTTTCAATTGATCGGGAGTGGCATCCGGATGGTTGTAAAGCCATTCCCAAACGCGGATATCCACCAGGGAAACTCCCATGATCTCGTAACTCGACCAGAAGTTGTCCAAAGCCAGGTAGTGCTCGTCTTCAGGATTTGGATTTTTGAGGCCCAGCAGTTCCAAGTCTCTTTTCTGGAAAAGGAAAGCCACTGCTTCGGTAAATGCTGTGTTGGGTACACCGTTGAGAACATAGTAGTCTACATCATTCATCGTAATGGTTTGCTCCACCGTATGACCGAACTCGTGTACGGCAATATTATAGCCTTTATAATCCATTCCGCCAGCACCGATTCTTGTACGCAGATGAGCTATGTCGTTACGCATCGTTGCCCCCCAGGCATGCCCGGCGCCACGTGACGGGTCAACCACAATGAGTGATGAAATTTCCCGGGCCCTGTCTGGCTTCCATCCCAGTTTAACCAGGATATTGGGGAGATCGGTCTCCAATGCTTTTGGGTTCGGGTATTTTTTAGAGGTGATGGCTGTAAGCTGTTCCTCGGGTATTCCCCCGCGGGCTTTAAATCCGTTGTACCAAATATCGAACGGCTCCAATTTCCGTCCTAAGCGCGACTCGATAAATGCGGCTACTTCTTTTACTTCGGGTGAAGAGAGCAACCCTTTAAAAAGGGTTTCCACGTCTTTTTGCGGAATCTCCATGGTCGCATCAAAGGCACGCGAGAGTTGAGTGGGATAATACGGAAAATAGGTGTCGAGCTGGCGCATAGCATGGAAATTGGCGAGGAAAGTCTTGTACCGGGTATCGGGTTCGGGAGAAGCGGATGCCTCGGCATTGTTTTCAAACAATTGATTCGTACCCGGGTTCCACGTGAATTTGTCGCTGTTAATGGTTTGCTGAGGAATAGTCTGGTCGATGATACGTTTCATCACCGTGTATATCATGCGTTGTTTTTCCAGCCCCCTGACTGTATCGGCATAGTTCGATTTCAGTTCATCGCGTAACCCCCAATGTGAAATCAGTTTCATATCATCCGGGAAAAGCTGTTCACCGTTATCGTTGCGAAGCTTTCCCATAAAAATATTGTAGTCGGAAATGTATGCGTCGGCCTCGGTAATTGTTTTCGATATGTTTTGCTGAACAGCTGCCGGCACACGCGCGGTGAAACGGTCGCCCATGCGTGCGTGAGCCCATTCTTTTCTTGACCATTCCTCCCCCAGCCCTGTCTTCTCCTGTAACGAATAGAATGGGAAGTTAAGTGCTGTAATAAAGGCAATTTTATTGGCATATAGATCATCGTTCAGGTGTGCTGTTACGTCGTAGCTCCCAAACATCATATCCACGGGGGTAATTTCTTCACCTTCCAGTTGCAGCGGCTCTTTCAACAGGACATCGATTTTGTGGAAGTATCCGTCGAATACTTCAAAGTTTCGTTCAAGCGTATGAAAAAGTTGATCGAGTCGAGCTTCATCGGCAACAAAACTCCGCTTGCAGAACTCGGCAAATTCTCCTGCCGTTCCGTCCGGTTCCCGCCAAAGGTCAGCAACCTGCCGGACACCGCGTTCAATACGGAAATAGGCCGTTTCTCCCAACGAATCCTTCAGCATTGAAATTACTTCGTTGCGCTGCGCTTCTGTAATAAAACGGCTTTCTGACATATCATTCTCTTTTTTTGATGGGTGGGTATTACAGGAAACAAGTAATGCCAACAGTAGTGAAACGGATAGTAGTGGCTTCATCTTTTTCATGTTTAAACTTTAACATTATGTTGCAAAGGTAATTAAAAAGCGCTTTATCTGCTCCCGGGTGCAATTTTTTTTGTAGTTTTACGCACAAACCCTGATGATAAATTAATTATGCAGGAGGTTAAAC
>JALHIE010000141.1 GCA_022840285.1 Porphyromonadaceae bacterium | reverse complement strand
GGCTTTGACCGATTACCATAAACAAATGTGGGCCCTGAACGTTGCTGAAAGAGAATACGAACTTGAAGTGGCACGTGCAGCAGCCGACGCCGCCATTGCCGCCTACCAGTTGGTAATTGCCCAGATGCAGGCACAGATGGTTCAGGCTATGCAGGCTTATGAAGCTGCCCTGCTTGCTTTTGAACAATGGAAGATCGCAAATGCCGCCACACTGGCTCAGGATCTCCTGAATGCTTTGGACGCCATCCTGTTCCAGATCAAAGGCGTTATCCTGGATCTGGCCGAGGCACAAATAGAACTGAACTATGCCAAAACTGCATACGAATGGTATGTGAACGTTACCTATCCGGAAGACGTTGAACATGCCCTCCTCCACATGCAACGTGACAAGATGAGACTGGAATGTCAGATCGAATACCTGACCGGCGTAGTAGAGGCTTACGAAGCCCTTTATAATGCTTACCACGGAGAATTTGACGAACTGATAGCTGGATTCCAGGACGTGATCACCGCTCTGCGTGCAGAGATCGCAGAAATGGAAATCGATTTTATTAAACTGCAGGAAAAATGGCTGCTGTTTGACCATCAGGCACTCGATAACGCCAACGCTGCGCTGACCAAGAACCGGAAAGTTTCTATTGCTAATGTATTCAGCGACAAAGGTGACGATCCCAACATCCATGTTGTTAACGGAACATATTCCATTACCGCTCCCTGGACAGGAGCCAACAGCATGTTCAATATGATGAAACGCGATATGCGCGTTATCGAAGACACCCGCGCCGAATTTGAAAATCAGGATTCCGGGGTTATCAAACGTAACCTCGAAGCAAAACAAAAACAGGCCAATGATGCTACTACCAAGTATAAAACCAATTGGAATAATTGGCAGAAATATTATGATGAAGCACGTATTTCCGGCAGCCATGTGGGTTCCCGTTACACTGCATGGGTAAATGCCTGGACCGCATGGGATACTCAGATGGCCAACTACAGGGTACACCTGAACACCTATGACGATATGTATTTTGCAGCCGATAGTCTGATTAGCCTGTTCATGGAATATCTGGATGGCTGGCTGGATGAAGGCACACTGACCGTACCGGGAAGTGCTAACATCTCGGAAGTACTGGGCGGTATTAAATTTAACGCCGGCACTTTGGCTAATTTCATATTTCAAGGTAATGCCGGTGCTGTAATCAACGCACTGAACACCATCATAGGTCTGATAAATGCACCCACCCAGATGGATGCCATCATCACCCAGCTCAAGGGCCTGATGGACGGAACACATCCCGAAGGATATCCCCCGTTCTGGGAACATGCTACCGCATGGACCTACAAACCCACACCTGTGGTATACGGTGATATTATGCGTGCAGTGTATGCCAATTCCAATAAAAAGATCACAGAGCTGACCAAACAGGACTGGTATGTATGGTTGTTCCTGTACTGGCTGTTCGAAGACAGACAAGTTGAAATTGGACTCGAAAACCCCCACGGAGGTACGGTTATAACCATTAACGCAGCCGATTATAAAGATGCGGCAGAACAAGTATTGTTTGATTTCTTTGGCAAATTGGACCGCGCTGCTTATCAAGCATATATGGTAGGCGTTTCTACAAAACCCATTGAAAATGCCATTAAGGCTTACTACAATGCCGTAGAAGGTCTGGGAGCCATGGAAACAGCCATGTTCGATCCTTTTGACAGGGAGTGGAAAGCCAAAAAATACGTTTACGACAGCAAAGGAAAAGTAATTGATATTGTCGACTGGTCCAGAACGCAAGCCTTGGCTGCAGTAACTGAAAAACCGGCAATTAAAGAAATTTATGCAACGCCGTCCAAGTACGATCCTCCTGTATATGATGATGACAAGGATTGGGACGAAACACAACCCAGACCTGTAGATGCTACACAGTTCTTCTTTGTTCTGGAAGGTCCCGACGGAATGGGCCGTACCACCATCAGCCCGTCACTTGATTTTGACATTACTTACCTGAACAAAAAATGTGACCTCTACGTATCATATGCCGCCCTGCTGAATGCCGGCGAATACTGCGGCGAACAGTGGTCAGAATGGGCAGGTGACCTGCCGCTCTGGTTGTGGAGTGAAAGAAATAACTACGGCGAAGGCCATTACTTCTATGCTATTTGGCAGACCCGCGACTACCAGGCTTACCTGGATACTTACAACCGCGTGAAGAATGGCGAATATGCCGCTCTCATTGATAAGATCCAGGCATTGTACGATGCCCAGCTTGCACTGTATACGGAAGCCAAAGCCCTTAGAGATGCACTCCAGGCAGAATTGGACGACATCGTAGAAGAACTGCTTGCCATCGGTGGCTACTATGATCCAGTTAAGGGTGAATGGGTAATGGGTAATATTGAAATCTACGAATTGTGGATCGAAGAATACCAGTGGCTGATCCAGCAGGCTATGTGGGCACACAACGGAGGCAATATTGCCAACGAAGGATTGCTCGAAGCATGGTCTCGTGCAAAGCATGACCTCATGGAAAAACAGAATGAACTCCGCAGGATCGAGGAAGCCATTGCTCTTTATGAACAAGGTTTGCCCATGCCCAGCTTTATGGGTCTGATAGAGAACGAAGCCGCAAGGTACCAGGCACAGATTGATATCTGGCTGGAAGAAATTCAAAGCCTGCAGCAGAAACTCGTTATCCTGGAAGGTATCAGAGCCAAACTTCTGGAAAACTATCAATAACAATACGGATAAGATTTGCGTATAATGATTAAAAAACTTAGCATATTTCTGATAGCTGTTCTAACGGTTGCGTCCCTGGGGGCGCAACCGGCAGAACGCTC
>JALHIE010000140.1 GCA_022840285.1 Porphyromonadaceae bacterium | reverse complement strand
AGAAAAGAGAGATGTATGGCAGGGCGGGATTTGAATTGTTAAGACGAAAAGTAGTTCTTTCAAACTCAGGATAAGTTGCACCAAATATGACGAAGAACCCAACATCACCGGAATATCCAAAAAAGAGGGGAAAAGAGGGCGAAATGCCCACAGGCAAAGCGTTTGAGGGCAAAAAAGCAAATTGTTGATAACTTTTTTGGGAAAGGGGATTTTTGAGGGTAAAAAAGACGAAAATAAGAGAAAAAAAGTGTTTTTTGAGCGGCAAAGCCGCCAAAAAGCCCAGACACTGTCCATAAGATTGTGTAAATGAAAACTACAGGAAGACATTCTTGTAGTTTTTTCTTTTCCAACCCCTCTATAATTTGTGTGAGGGGATTCGAAAAGAAAAAACAAGATTAGCGATTAATATAAAAACGATTAATTTTGTAAACATTTAATTTTATGGACATTCCCAAAGAGTTATTAAACAAAGAGTTTCTGTCTCAATTTAAGACGGAAGAAGACGTGAGCAAGTTTTTAACCGACTTGCACACTCGGGTATTGGAACAAATGCTGGAAGGCGAGATGGAAGCTTATTTAGGCTACGAGAAACATTCCCCGGAAGGCAACAACAGCGGCAATTCCCGTAACGGAAAGTATCCCAAGAAAATACAGACACATTATGGCGAATCCGTCATAGATGTGCCTCGTGACCGTCAGGGAGAGTTTGAACCAACTGTTGTCCCCAAGCATCAGAGCCGAGGTTTATCCATCGAGAAACTGGTCATATCCCTTTACGCCAAAGGAATGAGTGTGTCGGATATTGAAGAAGAGATGAAAGAGATTTACGGCATAACACTTTCCTCTTCAGCCATATCCATTATAACCAATAAAGTAACTCAAGCAGCGATAGAATGGCAGAATCGCCCGCTGGAGAATCAGTATCTTATAGTCTGGATGGATGGCATTGTCTTTAAAGTCAGAGACCAGGGTAAAGTGGTCAATAAAACGGTTTATTTATGTGTAGGCTTGAATAAGGAAGGCATCAAGGAAGTGTTGGGCATGTGGGTTGGCAAGAATGAAAGTGCATCGTATTGGACAGGTGTTTTAACCGACTTGAAAGCTCGTGGAGTAAATGATATTCTGATTACCGTAACTGATAATTTGAACGGATTCACAGACTCAATAAAAGCGGTTTTCCCTGATGCAACCACTCAAATCTGTGTTGTACATCAAATACGCAACTCTTGCAGGTACGTTGTCTGGAAAGAGAAAAAAGAGTTTTCATCTGATTTGAAGAATATTTACAACGCTCCCACCAAAGAGTCTGCTGCACTGGAACTGGATGCTTTTGAACAGAAATGGGGTGGAAAGTACCCTTATGCCATTCGTTCATGGCGGACAAATTGGGATGAACTGACGGCCTTTTTTGACTTTCCTGTTGAAATCAGAAAGATTATCTACACGACCAATCTGATAGAAAATCTGAATGGGAAAATTAGAAAATACACCAAAAACAAGCTTTCGTTTCCAAACGATGATGCTTTGAAAAAGGCTGTATATTTGGCTGTTTCTGAAATAGAGAAAAAATGGACACAGCCAATTTGGAACTGGGGCTTGATTTTTAACCAGTTTATAACTATTTTTGAAAACAGGATTCAAGTATAAAACTTAAATCCTGTAGTTTGACGTTTACACAAAATATTGGATGGTACCGAAAAAGAAAAACCCCGCAAGTGCGGGGCTTTTTGTTTAGTTGCATTTTAATTTGGGCGGTTTGTAATATCCAAGCCCAATATTTGTAACCACTCTCTTGTATTTAGATAAATCGTTCTTACAAAAGTAATAATCTGCGCCTCTTTGACTATCATCACTTGAAAAATCAGGGATTATACTATACGTTTGCAACATATTATATCTCCACAATACTGCTATTATTTCTTCAGTTACGGTACAATTTTTATCCCACCAATAAAATAGTTTACCGTTTTTTATCACATATCTTGTTGGTAATTTACTTTTCGTTTCTTCTGAATAATATAATTGATAATCATTATTGCTTCCAATTTCTACACTTACTATTCCATCAATTAAGTTTCCTCTTTTCCATTGGTGAGTTCGTCCATCTTTATTTTTTCCTTTATCAGCTTGTATTAAAGTAGCTTTATAAAATACGCTATCTTCAAAATTAACACTAAAAACAGAGTCTTTTTTGAATAAATTACATTTTGTTGAAAAATCTCGAATAGCCATATTTATAGCTACTTCTTGCAAATTTACTCCTATTAGTGTTGCAGATTTCTTTATAGAAGAACAACCTAATAATAACAAAAAAGTTGATAAAGATATTGTTATTGTCTTAGTATTCATATTTTACCACGATGTATATGGAATTTTGTATGGGAACTTACCACCATAATTTATGGGGTGTGTAAGGATATAAAATTGTAAGTTTGGCATAAGTTTGAGAGCCGCATCACGACTGTTTTTGTCTTGTTGAGATGGTTGTGTCCTATCTGAAACACTGATATTTGCTCCACTCGGATGTGTATGGAAGAAACCTGTTAAACTGTTTTCCAATTTTGAATCAGGGTATAACCTGTTCCATAACATATGACCGTGTCCCCCTTTGGTTTCTTTGTAGCTGTTGTTTTCATATCTTCCTATGGAAATATGTGTTGTTGAACCTGCACCATCTTTTGAAAAGTATGCACCACCTATTTCTTTTCCAACCATATCAGATAAGTTTACAGCGAATGCTTCTACGCCATCTACTGAGGCTTGTCCTTCTCCCCCTACGGCAATAATGTTATTGTTGCTCATAAAATTAACACCATCGCTTAAAATACCTTTTTCAACCCCCTCCATTCGTGTTTTAGTCTGATACCATTTTGTATTTTGCTCGTATTCTCCTGTCTTTTTGTTTAAGTGGTATCCTAAAACTCTATCCGTTTTATCATCAGTTTGTTTCATTAAATGAAATTCCCCTGTTTTATCATCATATCTGTAATCGTCCATTCCGTCAGGGTCTATGCGGTTTATAGGGTTATTTTTACAATACACATAGGGACTGATACCGCAATACTTCTCGGCGAGGGGATCTACGGTGAGCCACCTGCCCAGGGCGGCGTCGTAGTGGCGGGCGCCGTAGTCGTAGAGGT
>JALHIE010000026.1 GCA_022840285.1 Porphyromonadaceae bacterium | reverse complement strand
AGGGGGCTTGCTTTTAGAAACTCACGAAAAACAGTGCGCAAAGCCACTGAATTGGTGTCAAAAATTTAATTTACCGGTTTTACCGGACAACAATGTTTATTTATCTATTCTTCGGGGCCGGATCATGTTTTCCGGCTTCAGTACTTCGTCCAGTTTCTTCCGGTCGATCAGTTTATTTTCCAGTACGATATCGTAAACACCCTTTCCCGTTCTCAATGCCGCGGCGGCTACCCGTGTCGAGTTTTCATATCCCAGGTATGGATTTAAAGCCGTAACCAGGCCGATGCTGTTCAACACCATATCCCTGCAGCGGTCTTTGTTTGCCGTGATTCCGGCAACACACTTACTTTTTAGCGTGTTGATGCCATTAATAAGCATTTCAATACTTTCCATCAAGGAATAGGCGATAATGGGTTCCATAACGTTCAACTGGAGCTGTCCGGCTTCCGATGCCAGGGTCACGGTTAAATCATTGCCGATGACCTTGTACGCTATCTGATTGACCACTTCGGGAATAACCGGATTTACTTTGCCGGGCATGATGGAAGAGCCGGGTTGCATGGGAGGTAAGTTTATCTCGTTCAGCCCTGTTCTTGGTCCTGAGGAAAGCAACCGCAGATCGTTGCAGATCTTTGATAATTTCACGGCTAACCGTTTGATGACCGATGAGTTCATGATGAAAACTCCCGTATCGCTGGTGGCTTCGATCAGGTTGTCGGCGGCAACGACGGCAATACCTGATATTTCCGCCAGATAACGGGTGCAAATTGGCGTATATTCCGGGTCGGAGTTGATTCCCGTCCCGATGGCCGTTGCTCCCATATTGGTCTCAAGAAGCAATTGGCGGTTTTGGCTCAATCGAGCTACTTCTTCTTCCAGTGTCGTGGCAAACGCATCAAATTCTTGTCCCAGTGTCATAGGAACAGCATCCTGCAACTGCGTTCGTCCCATCTTTATGACTTCTGCAAATTCTTTTCCTTTTTCCCGAAAAACAACGACCAGTCTCTTCAATGCGTCCATCAATTCGCCGATGCTCCGGTACAGGGCTATTTTCAGCGCCGTGGGGTAGGCATCGTTGGTAGATTGGGAAAGATTTACATGGTTGTTGGGGTGGCAATGGACGTAATCCCCTTTCTCAAAACCCAGAATTTCCAATGCCCGGTTGGCAATCACTTCGTTGGCATTCATGTTGGTTGAGGTGCCTGCACCACCCTGCACCATATCCACCACAAACTGATCGTGGAGTTTGCCGTCCTTGATTTCATTACAAGCCTCAACAATGGCATCAGCGATGGTGGACTCTAACAATCCCAGTTTCTTGTTGGCAAGGGCTGCAGCTGCTTTCACATCCATTAATCCCCTGATAAGCTGGGGATAATGATAAAGTTTTGAACGGCTGATTCCGAAGTTTTTCACTGCCCGCAGGGTTTGAATCCCGAAGTAGCATGCAGCGGGAATTTTCATTTCTCCGATAAGATCGTGCTCGGTGCGTGTGCTTCCGCTGAGGTTAATAGGTGTCTTGTGCATAATAAAACGATTATATAAAGTAGTTGATACATATTCAAAACCTAAGCCACTGATGCATTGTTTTTTTATATTGTGCGAAGTTAGCCATTATTATGTTGTAAAGCCAATTTATCGGTTTTTAAAACATAATTCCTCTACTGGACCGCAACTTCATGAAAAAAGGGATCGCACCGCGATCCCTGAGTAAAATCATTGTTTTAGGCTTTTATCCGGACTAAAACGTCCACTCTTTGGAGGTTTTTGCTTCTTCTGTTTTTACAGGAACGGGAGCCTGGGTTTTAATGGGCTCACTCGTAGTGTTCTGAACACCGGTCCCTTTATAGTACTGTAGCACGTTGGGCATAATTTGCTGTATGCGTGCGATCCGTTTTTCATCCGTAGGGTGAGTGCTAAGGAACTCGGGGGGAGCGCCTCCCTGTGAACTTTGTGCCATTCTCGTCCAGAAAGGAACCGCCGCCTGAGGATTGTATCCTGCCAGGGCCATAACAATGAGCCCGATTTCATCGGCTTCGTATTCTTGCTTGCGGGCATACGGCATCATCACGCCAAATTGAGCACCAAGCCCGAACACCTGTTGACCGATTTGTGCGCCAACCGAGTTGCCCAACAGGCCGCCGGCTATAGCACCACCGTATTGCAGTGCCATTTGCTGGCTGATTCTTTCCTGAGCATGCCGGGCAATGACGTGAGCAACTTCGTGTCCTACCACTACTGCCAATGCTTCCTCCGTTTGTGTTACTGGAAGTAACCCGTCATAAATAACTATTTTTCCACCGGGCATGGCAAACGCATTTACACTTTTGTCTTTTACTAAGTTAAACTCCCACTGGTAATACTGTAGTTCAGACTCATAGCCGTTATTCTTGTAGAATGTCTCCACGGCGTTGGCAACCCGGGAACCCACCCTTTTTACCATTTCGGCGTTTGTTGTGCTCCTTTCAAGGGGTGCAGAGCGCATAAAATCCTGGTACTGCTGCAAACTAAGTGCCACCACCTGCTCGTTTGAAACCAGGTTCAATTGTCTCCTTCCTGTGAAAGGGACGCTTCCGCAGGCTTGTAAAAAAACAAGTGCAACGATCATTGCAAAGGAAAATCGCACCGGTTGATTCATTTTTTTTCTTTCCATAGTTGTTGTTTTGTAGTTAATTTTTTTCTTTGCCAAAGGCATGATATATTGTTTTATTTAAAAGTATTTCCTCTTACTAATAACACTTTTTTGGGGAAGTAGTTTAACCGGATATCGATATTTTTTGATTTTGAAACAAAAACCGTCGGAATAGAGAATTTAACACATCCCCTGCAACATTTTTTCTGGTGTGACCGTTCAATGGAAAATTGAAATGCTCCTGTTTTTCGTTTGTAAATCCCGCAAAAAAAAGGTAACTTTGGATGTTTTTTCAACCTGAAACAGTATATGTCATTAAAAGATAACAACGAAGAAGATTTTGAAGATAAAGATATGCAAATGAATCCGGAAGAGGAAGATATTCTCCTTTCCGGTTCTTCGCAACACTCCAATCCCCGAATTATTACCCGGTTAGCCGAAGACTCCCCCATGAACCTTTCCCGGATGTATCAGGACTGGTTTCTGGACTATGCGTCGTATGTGATTCTGGAGCGTGCCGTTCCACACGTTGTTGACGGACTGAAACCGGTACAGCGACGTATCCTCCATGCTATGAAACGGATGGACGACGGGAGGTACAACAAGGTGGCGAACATTATCGGCTTCACCATGCAGTTTCACCCGCACGGTGATGCCTCCATCGGTGATGCGCTGGTTCAGCTCGGTCAGAAAGACCTGCTGATTGATTGCCAGGGTAACTGGGGAAACGTGCATACCGGTGACGGAGCCGCTGCACCCAGGTATATAGAAGCACGCTTGACAAAATTTGCTCTCGAGGTTCTTTTTAATGCCAAAACTACCGAATGGAAACCGTCGTACGACGGGCGAAACAAAGAGCCCGTAACACTACCGGCTAAGTTCCCGCTGCTGCTGGCGCAAGGCACGGAGGGTATTGCTGTGGGCCTGACCTCTAAAATTTTACCGCACAACTTCAACGAACTGTGCGATGCATCTGTTGCGTACCTGCAGGGGAAGGAGTTCAGCCTGTTCCCCGACTTTCAAACCGGTGGATATATCGATGTGGAGAAATACAACGATGGCGAACGGGGCGGGTCGGTAAAAGTGCGTGCCTCGATAAAAAAACTCGATAACAAGACATTGGTTATCGCCAGTCTGCCGTATGGAAAAACAACGGCTTCTGTTGTGGAATCGATCATCAAAGCGAACGACCGGGGAAAGATAAAGATCAAGAAAGTGGACGATATTACGGCTGCAAACGTGGAGATTCACGTGCAGCTTGCTCCCGGTGTTTCGTCCGACAGAACCATCGACGCCCTTTACGCATTTACGGACTGTGAAATCAATATTTCACCCAATTGCTGTATTATTGAGAACGATAAGCCTCATTTCCTTACCGTCAGCGATGTGCTCCGAATCTCTGCCGATCGCACGAAAGAATTGCTCCGTTTGGAACTGGAAATTGAGAAACAGGAAAAACAGGAAGCCCTCCTTTTTGCATCGCTCGAAAAAATATTTATCGAAGAGCGCATTTACAAGGACAAGGAGTTCGAGAATGCCCGGAATATGGAGATTGCAGTCGCCCATATCGATAAGCGCCTGGAGCCGTACAAGCCGTCATTTATCCGTGAAATAACTTCCGAGGATATCCTGAGGTTGATGGAGATAAAGATGGCGCGAATCCTGAAATTCAATTCCGACAAGGCAGAAGAGAATATAGCCCGGTTCAGGGGTGAGATCGAAGAGATCAATCACCATTTGGATAACCTGACCGATTATGCCATCTCGTGGTACCTGATGCTGAAAGAAAAGTACGGCAAGAATTATCCGCGGCACACGGAAATTCGCAGTTTTGAGAATATCGAAGCCGTTAAGGTGGCGGAAGCCAATGAAAAATTATACATCAACCGTGAAGAAGGATTTATTGGAACCGGGCTGAAGAAAGATGAATTTGTATGCAATTGTTCCGATATTGACGATATCATCGTTTTTTTCAGGGACGGGAAATACAAAGTGGTGAAGGTCAGCGACAAGATGTTTGTGGGAAAAGGAATTTTATACGCCAACGTCTTTAAGAAGAACGACAAGAGAACCATTTATAACGTGGTTTACCGTCACGGAAAATCGGGTGCGCATTACATCAAACGTTTCCCGGTAACGGGAGTTACGCGGGACAAGGATTATGATGTGACGCAGGGAAAAGCCGCTTCACGCATCGTTTATTTCAGCGCGAATCCCAACGGTGAAGCCGAGACCGTGCGGGTCATCCTGAAACCCAAACCCCGTCAACGGATTTTGCAGTTTGAGAAGGATTTCAGCGAGATCGTCATCAAGGGCAGGGGAGCGATGGGAAATATTCTGACGAAAGCTGACGTGCATCGCATTATGCTTAAACAAAAGGGACTCTCAACGCTGGGAGGCCGAAAGGTCTGGTTTGATCCCGACGTGCTGCGGCTTAATTACGACGAGGAGGGTTTATATTTGGGCGAGTTTTTAGGGTCGGATAAGATATTGGTTGTCAATAAGAACGGGGATTTTCATACGTGCAATTTTGACTTGAGTAACCATTTTGAACCCGATTTTGTCCGTATTGAGAAGTACGATGAAAGCAAGGTATGGTCTGCCGCCCTTTTCGACGCCGACCAGGGTTATGCTTATTTGAAGCGTTTTACGTTCGATGCTACCGATAAGGTGGTCAATTTTTTAGGCGACAATCCCAATTCGAAATTGTTTTTGCTGACCGATGTAGTTTATCCGCGCGTAGAAGCCATTTTCGGAGGCGGTGATGATTTCCGCGAGCCGCTGGAAATTGATGTGGAAGAATTTATTGGCGTGAAAAGCTTTAAAGCCAAAGGAAAACGAATTTCCAATTACGAGGTGAAAGAGGTGAAAGAGTTGGAGCCTATACGTTTCCCTGAACCCGAAGAGGATGAAAAGGACAAACCGTCGAAAGTGGAGATTGAAGCCGAAGAACCTCTCAACATCAACGATGCCGACCTGTTGGACGAAATTACCGGACAGATGAGTCTGTTTGATTAACCCGTTGATAATTTCCACTCTTATCTGTAATAATCCTCATAGCCTTTGGAAACTCACCCGTTGCCGAAATCGCATAAAGATTTTTTTACATATTACTATTATTTTAGGTGTTTTTATAAAAATCACCCCGATTTTCCGTAGCGGCGAAATACGCAAATCAAGCTGTCAAACAATAACTCACACAACTTTTGAAATTTTTTCCTAGTTAATGGATAGATAATCCGGAGGATTCCTAATTCAGATTAGTAGAAGCAAGCCCACCATCAAGAATGTTTATTTCATCCCAAAAGTATACCATTTTAATTTAATCTCCAAGTCTGTTTCCCTGTTGGGGGCGGTACCACCCCCAACAGGGAAACGGGCGTTCTTATTCTGACTCTTAGCTTCATTTTCCATTCATTGTTTTTTCTGTTTCTTTCAACCGGTCTGAGTCTCCTGATTTATGGAAAGCTTTCCATAAATCAGGGAAGAGCTATAGGATACAGAACAGAAAAACTATTTTTAATGGATAATCTGATAAGATATGAACATAAAAAATCACCTTTGCCACTGATGCATTACTGTTACAGAATATGCTACTTTGTTGTTACCGAAAATGCTGTATTTTTTGTTACCGTTAACAACGCCAGTGATTTTTATTCCTGAATAATTTGGTGTTTTCGTGCTTTCCAATATGCCCCTTGAAGGTAAAATATTCCAGATGTTGAAACTTTTTTGTAATCTAATCTCATGATTGCTCTTAACAATAATGATTTCTGATTTTCATTAAATGCCTTATAATTAGTGGACATTAATTGAGTTAATGCTGCCTCACCGCTTTCTCGAACACAATACCAAACTTTCCTATAATCTTCCTTCGAATCTAGCCCCTTTCCATTTCTCCAATCCGTTGTAAGCATGGTTAAGTCAAGTTCTGGTGCATTTTTGTGGGCATTAATAGCACGATTTACAGCTCTATCAGAAGTCAATTTCATTATTTCTTTCATTTTGTCTTTTAATTCATCGTTTTCTTCTAAAGCAATTAAAATCTCAAATGAACATTGCATTTGTAAAAATGAATATGTAGGTGTTATGTCTTCAATATTAAATGATTGTTCAACTGAGCTCTCTATATAATTTCTATATAAATCATAATACTTTTTTTCACCTGTAGCATCCCATGCAGCTGCATATATCATAGGAAGTCTTGCTGCTTCATGACCTTTCACATTCCACATTTTTGATATTCCTCTAATATCGGGCGTACCATCTGCCCTCATGATACTATAATCATTCGTCGGAATTACAAAACTCTCCATCCTATCAGCAATTGCAGCTAAAATTTCACCAATTTCTATTCTTGTTTCAGAACTAGATAATGGACTATGATAATACCTCCAAAGTCCATGAACAGCATGAGTGTATTGATCCCTTGAAGAACATATATATGTACTTTTTCCATCTTCCACACATACACCTCGGGCTAAAAAGCCATGAATATTGTGCGCAGTTGCTGAAAGCTTTATACCTTTAAATACGTTATGAGCATATTCTCTTAGATCATCATTTTCTGTAACATCATACTTATCAACAATCATAGAGAGCATAACACCAGCAGAAATCATACAGTCTTCCATACCAGTTCCATATCCGCAATCATTAGGATATAAGCGAGATACTTCTTCCGCAGTTGGTAAATGTGATAATTCTTTCCCTTTTTCATAACTAATCAAATAATCATAAAATTGATTAGTCTTAGGATGATAAAAACGTTCCCATGTTACTTTCCATGCCATATTTATTTTGTCTAATTCTGATTCTTTCTCGGGTTTAGTATTTTTCTGACATGAGTATAGTGAAACACCTAAAGTCATAATTAAAAGACTTATAAGTGAGTAGTTTAAGATTCTTGTCATAATATTATAAATTGAATTTGCAAAAAATTAAAATAACTCTCTGTGTTTGCCTTTCCAATAGGCTCCTTGAATATAAAAAATACCAGAGGTTGAGACCTTGTTATAATCTATTTTGGCAATTGTCTGAAATAGCAACGACTCCTGCTCTTTAGAAAAAGAATGATTTTCGTCTAAAAGTTGCATTAATGCTGCCTCTCCAACCTCTCTTATACTATACCACATATGACGATATTCACTGTCCCATTTAATTCCTCCCCCATCTCTCCAATCAGTAGCAACCATTGTTAAATCATACTTTGATGTATTATTGTTAGCAGTTCTAACACGAACTTCTGCTTCTTTTGAAACCATTTGCATAATTTTAGCCATCTGCATTTTTAAATCTGGATCTTTTTCAATAGAAATTAAAAGTTCAAAAGATGACTGCATTTGCAGTAATGCCCACGAATTTACTTTAGACACATCTATAAAAGACTCTTTAACAGCTTCAATTATATACTTTTGATATAGATCAAAATATTTTAATTCTCCTGTTGTTTCCCAAGCAGTAGCATAAATCATGGGTAAACGAGCAACTTCATGACCATCATTTTTCCACATTTTTAAAAGGTTATCCGGTGTACCATCAGCCCTTAAGAAATTATAGTTATTAGATGGAACTACATTTTGTTCTGCTCTATCAGCAATTGAGGAAAGTATCTCACCAATCTCATTTTTTATTTCACTTGAAGAGAGAGGGCTATGGTAATAATGCCAGAGTCCATATACTGCATGCGTAATTTGATCTCTCGAAGAACCTATATATATACTTTTAGAATCTTCAACGCAAACTCCACGAGCAACAAAACCTTTACTATCATGAGCAGTTGTGGATTTTTCTATACCTTTAAACACTTCATATGCATATTTTTTAAGCTTCTCATCTTTAGTTACATAATACTTATCAATAATCATACAAAGCATAATACCGGCAGAGATCATACAGTCCTCCATTCCAGTATCATAACCATTATGATTAGGATATAAATTAGCAACCTCTTCTGCAGTGGGTAAGTGTGTTAACTCTTTTCCTTTTTCATAACTAACTAAATAATCATAAAACTGATTTGTTTTGGGATGATAAAACCGATCCCAAGAAACCTGCCATGCCTCATTAATTTTCTTCAATATATTAACTGAAGAATAATCGAACTCTATACTATTAATAGGTTGCCTTGAATTATTGTTAATTTGCGAATTGCATTTTATAGTGAATAACCCAAAGACATATATTATAAGAAAAACTAAGTAATACTTCATGATAAAATTTATTTAGATATAATTAAGATGGCTCATATCTTCTTAAAAAGTATGCGCTCAATCAATAAAATTTCTTGAACGCATACTAATTAAACTCTAATGTTTTATCCCGAATCAATATCCAGGATTTTGATCCATTAATTTATTATAACTTAGCTCACCAGTAGGGATAGGCCAAAACAGCATATTTATATTCATATCGATATTAAACGCTTGTTTTATAACTTGAGCTGTTTTATTAGTACGTTTAAGATCAAACCACCTTTTAGCTTCAAAAAATGTCTCATAGGCTTTCTCCATTAATACTAATTCGAAAAATGATTCTTCATTGTAATCATTAATGTTGAAATCTACAGGAGAAGGTTGTGTTGAGGGGTAACCATAAGCTCTTCTATGTACCATATTTAAATATTCCATAGCTTTTGAAGTGGGACCTTTATTGATTCGGTTATCAGCTTCTGCATAAATCAATAGAACTTCAGGATACCTATAATAAGGCCAATCATTTGGTGAATTGTTATAACCATTAGGGTCGATGAATTTTTTATACAAATAAGTGTCATCACCTAAAGCTATATCTTTTTTATAGAAGTTATTCTGTTTCCTTAAATCATCATTATCCCAATTTTTAAAGAACAGATTACTGCCAAAGGTGTAATGAGAAAAATAGGCTGCACCATACGGCTTGTATCCGTCTCCAGGATAATGCATGAATGTTAATATATTATTCCCATAATCACGAGTGAATTTTTGGTAAAATATTTCTTCAGAACTAGTAAGTAATTCAGCTCCATAGATTTTTTCAAAATCTTCTACTTTTTCAATTTCAACTAAAGAAAATTTTCCAGAATCAATTACTTCCCCTGCCTTTTCTTTAGCAGAACTCCAATTTCCAGTAGTCAAATACACATCTGCTAACATAGTCTTTGCAACTAGTTTCGAAGGAGTGCCTAGCAACCTTGGAGTATCAGGACAATT
This sequence comes from Porphyromonadaceae bacterium, assembly GCA_022840285.1. Taxonomy (GTDB): domain Bacteria; phylum Bacteroidota; class Bacteroidia; order Bacteroidales; family Dysgonomonadaceae; genus Petrimonas. Next base: position 8,433 of record JALHIE010000026.1, on the reverse strand, counting down.
TAATTCCGCAACCAATAAATCACTTATAATAAAATTGTACACTTCATCAATTGAACTTCTTGCAATATCAATATCTTTCATATTTTCTTCCGTTCTCAATGGAATCGGACCCCATAATCTGACCAAATGAAAATATGCATGAGCTCTTAAAAAACGAGCTTCTGCAACATATCGCTTTTTCTGATCCTCTGTTGTTTCAGTTCCATTAGGTGTATTAAGTATTACTAAGTTTGCATTTCTGATCATCAAATAGTACGCTTGCCACAAATACCCCATATTGGTCATATTTGCCGGACTATACCCCACATAATCATTTAAGTATGACAATGAACCTTTTCCATAACTATAATCAGTTAATGGTTCTAATATATTAATTTCATTTGTTAATTGAGAAACACCTACGTTATAATATATTGCATTAATTGCAGCCTCAACTTCTGCTGCTGTATTATAAAAAGTTTCAGTTGCAATCGCTTTTGGATTTTCTTCAAGAAGACTATCAGTACAAGCTGAAACAAATAATGCAATTGCGGTTATATATATTATTTTGTTCATGATACACATTATTTTTAAAAAGTTAATTTGACACCAAATGTATAGCCTTTTGAAGTTGGATAAGAGTAGTGGTCTATTCCTTGATTAATTGAATTGCTACCACCCTTCGAATTAACTTCAGGATCCCACCAAGGATAACTAGTAATAGTTAACAAATTCTGACCACTCATATAAATATATGCACCTTGAATCCAATTCTTACCACTTCTGTGAATTGGTATATTATACCCCAACTCAATATTCTTTAACCTTAAATATGAACCATCAAAAACAAATTGATCTGAATATTTGGGAGATAAACTGTAATCAATCTTAGGATAAGTTGCATTTGGATTATCAGGCGTCCAATGATCATAAAGTACCTCGCTCAATGTATTGAATCCTTGATAATAAAGAAAATTATGATGCAGATAACTTAAACAAAGGATATCATTTCCTTGAGAACCTTGAAAGAATAAACTTAAATTAAAATTCTTCCACGAAAGATTTGAATTCAATCCGTAAATAAAGTTAGGATTCGGATCTCCAATCCAAGTTCTATCTTCATCGTCTAATTTTCCATCATCATTTAGATCTTTATATTTGAAATGTCCTTCATCGTCAAAACCATCATACAAATATCCAACAAATGCACCTAAAGGTTTCCCTTCTCTAAGCAAATTAATATAGCTGTTATCAACTGTAACCGAATATATTGAACCCTTTATATCCTGACCACCATACAACGAAATCACTTTATTTCTATTAAATGCAATATTTGCAGAAACATCCCACTTTAATTCATTATCTATTAAATTAGCATCTAGCTGAATTTCAAATCCTTTGTTCTGAATTTCTCCAATATTCTGTATTGTAGTAATATATCCCAGCGAAAGTGGTAACTGTACAGTATTCAATAAATCTTTGGTATTTTTAATATAATAATCTGCTGTCAATCTAAATCTATTATTTAGAAAACCTAAATCTAAACCTATATCATATTGTGAAGTGGTTTCCCATTTTAAATTTGCTGGTAAACGTGTACCTGGTGCGAAAAACGTATATAAACCATCTTGCAATGCAACTTTTCCCGAAGATAGCATATCCATTGTATAGTAAGGACTTATCGCAGTGCTTCCCGTTTTACCATATCCAAGTCTAAATTTACCGTTCGATATTACCGATAAATCTTTCATAAACTCCTCCTGTGTAAAACGCCATGCCAAAGCTGCAGAAGGGAATGTTCCCCATTTATCACCCTTGCTATAACGTGAAGATCCATCTGCACGAACTGACATAGTTAATAGATATTTATCCCTATAAGAATAGTTTATTCTACCCAAATATGATAATAAAGACCATTCAGAAAAAGAAGTGTATGGAACTCCAAAATTAGTAGCTGAGCCTAAATTGTAAGTCTCCGTTACATCGCTTAAAAAGCCAGTTCCTGAAGCACCTAAATTTTTGAATTTACTATTTTCGTAAGTAATTGCACCTGTGAAATTAATACTATGATCTAAATTAATTACTTTCTTATATGTTATGATATTATCCAAATTATAAGAAAGAGAGTTACTTGTTCCTATACTAGCTGCCGAATTCGATTGAGGCATCTTTACACTTGTATATGTATCCGATCGAGAATCGGAATTAGAAACATTTCCAGAAATTTTTATAGACAAATCTTTTAATGGTATAATCGTTAGAGCAAGATTAGTCATTATGTTATTAGAATAACTTTTTCTCGATATTTCATTAAAATGTGCTACCGGATTACCTAAATCATCAGGACTAAATGGGAAAACAGTATTCAACCTCGTGTAATTTCCATCTTGATCATATGGCCCATGTGTAGGAGGGGCTGTTAGTGTCCAACGAACAATACCATTCTCGTCAATTGAATTTATATCGGTACGATTCATAATAACATTATAAGAAACCGAGAAAATATTATTTATCTGATGATCGATATTGCTTCTTAGTGTTATTTTCCTATAATCATTAGCTTGTATAATTCCATCCTGATCAAAAATACTACTTCCCAAAGAAAATCTAGTTTTATTATTACCTCCTGTAATATTTACAGAATGATTATTAACGGGAGCCTTTCTGAATACAATATCTTGCCAATCATAACCTTCTCCATAACTATTAATTTGCTCTGAAGTAAAATATTCACTCCCTTGTTCCTCTTTGGTGTAAATATTATAGAGTTGTGCATATTCTTTAGCATTCATCATATCTTGTTTTTTTGCTAATGATTGCACACTATAACTCCCAGAATATTCAACCTTAGTCTGTCCTTCTTTACCTTGTTTAGTAGTTACAATTATAACTCCATTTGCACCTCTAGAACCATAGATTGCTGTAGCTGATGCATCTTTTAATACTTCCACACTCTCAATATCGGCAGGATTTAGAAGACTTTCATTTCCTGGAAATCCATCAATAATCCATAAAGGCTCATTACTTCCCTGAATAGAATTTGTTCCTCTAATTCTTATTTGTATAGTACTTCCAGGAGCACCTGAGTTTTGTTGAACTTGCATACCGGCAGCTCTACCTTGAAGTGACTGACTCAATGTAGTTGTTGGAAAAGCACTAATTCTATCACCACTAATGGAAGATACTGATCCTGTGAGATCACTCTTTTTAATATAACCATAGCCAATAGCAACTACTTCATCTAACTTTTGAGTATCTTCGTAAAGCACTATTTTAAGAGTCGTTTTATCTTTAGTGTCAACCTCTTGTTCTATATAACCAATATATGAAATTCTCAAAGAAGCACCGGTAGTGGTGGATAATGAAAAATTTCCATTGATATCGGTTACAGTTCCATTGCTTGGCACACCTATTTCCATAACATTGGCGCCAATCATGGCTTCGCCTTTTTCGTCCGTTATTGTACCGGTAATTGTTCTTTTTTGTTGTTCCGGCTCGATTTTGATAACTTTCTCACTCTTCTCCGTTTTGGGTTTATGATTTTTATATACCGAAATCTGTCGTTCTATAGTCGTATAAGCCAGGTTGGTATCGTTAAAGATACTTTTCAGGATGGTTTGAATACTCTCTTTCTTTGCCTGCACCGATATTTTTCGGTTCAATTCTCTCCGTGCTTCGTCGGTAATAAGAAAAACATAATCGCTTGTCTTTTCGATTTCCGAAATAGCTTTTTTTAGGGTGACGTTATTCAGCTCCAATGAGAGCTCTTTTTGCTGGGAGAAAACGTTCCCTGCTGTAATGGTAAAAAAGCAGAGAAAAAGCATTAAAAATGAAATCTTCATGATTTTTAGGGTTTTGTCGCACTTTTTAAATGCTCTCTGGTTAAATCTTATTTTATTTTCCATACATTTGTAATGAATTTTTAGTTTACATAATTAAATTTCTAATGATTATCTGTGAATTAAATTTTCACCCGATCGGGCGATGTGCCACCGTCGCCCGATCTTCTTGTTTCTTTTCTTATTTTTTCATAGGCATTTTATTTTTTAGTGATATAAATCATGTTGTTCTCCCGGCGATAGCTGGTTGACGATAAAACGGAGACCGAGGTCATCACGCTGTCCAGGTTATTCGATAGAAAAAGCTTTCCCGAACAGGTCCGGGCACCGAGCGGAATATCCGGACTGCTTTCGAACTGCACGTTGTAATACCTCCCTACTTTTTTTAGTATTTCCGAAACAGGGGTTTCGTAAAATTCCAGTACGCCATTCGTCCAGCTGATGTATTCAGAGACGTCCACCGTTTCTTTTGTTATCTGACCGTTTGTCAATTCCACTTTTTCGTTGGGCAGCATCTCTGTTACCTGTTGTTCCGTTTTTACGGAGACCTTTCCATTTACCAGAACGACTGTTTTTTCCCTGTCGTCGTGATAAGCCGAAACATTGAACGATGTACCGAGTACCCGTATATCCATCCGGTCGGTATGAACGATAAACGGTTTTTTTGTATCTTCTGCAACATCAATGAAAACTTCGCCGTTAACATGAATTTCTCTTGTTTTTCCATTAAATTCGGACGGAAAATCGACCTGTGTCCCGGAGTTTATATGGATTTTCGTTCCGTCGGCCAGCATAAGCGTTGATTGCTTGCCGAAAGGGACCACTAACTTATTCATTTTCACGGAATTCAATACCAACTCTTTTTTTGCTTCAGTATTGTTTGTAATCAGAACTTTGGCATTCTTTTGCAGCTGGATGTCCGATTGATTGGCAATATTGATTTTATCTCCACCTGAGAAGAGACATATTTCTTCTTTAGGCAGAGTCTCTCCTACAATACGGCTATTCTCGGTCAAAAGAACCGATCCATTGTCTTTATTCAACCGAACAAACAAGGTGGACAGGACTGTGATGACGAGGATAGCTGCGGTTGCCGCCAACCAGGCTTGCAGTCGGTGCTTCCGCTTTTCGTGTTTACGGATGTTTTGCATAACGGCAGAGTAAATTGCCTCTTTCTCATCTTTCGACAAAGAGACGCGATTCATCTCCAGGGCATTGAACCGTCTTATGGCTTCGTCCAGGTCTTTCTCAAAATGCGGATTCTCTAACCTGAATTTCTCCCATTGCCCATTTTGCTCCTCCGTCCGGAAAAGCCTCCATTGCATAAAATCTTCATTGAGAAGAAAATCCCGATAATTTTTCACATATATTGTTTTATATATAGGACGTTTATGTTTTTCGTTTGTGGACAAAAAAATGGAAAAAATATAAGATTAACGTTTTTTAAGGGAAGGGACGCCGTAGGGATAGCTAAAAGTTGAGGAACAGTATTACGAACAAGGGTAGCCATTCGGGGTGGTTATTATCGATATTCTGCCTTATTTTCTCCATGGAGCGGTACATTAATTTTCTCACGGAGTCGGGATTAATCTGCAATATTTCGCTTATCTCGTCGTAACCCAGGCCAAGCATGTATTTCATATACACGGCTTCGCGCTGCTGTCCCGACAGGCATTCCAGCAATTTTTCAACCTTGTTTTTCAGGAGGATCGATTCTTCCGCATCGATTATGTTCTCTAAAACAGTAATGTCTAGGGTAAAAGAATCATCGAACGAGTCTATGTTTTCAATTTTTGCTTCTTTTCGGGCAAGGTCAATCAACCGGTATTTGCAAGACTTAAAAAGATACGCCGTGGGGTTTTTAACTTTTTTTAATTCGCTTTTCTTTACATATATGTTGTAAAAAACATCCTGGATGGCATCCTTGCACAGTTCGTCACGAAAACCCAGGTGAATTCCGTAGGCATACAATGCTTCCACATAGGTATTGTATACAAGGGAGAAAGAAGTATCGTCCCTTTCATTGATAAATTTTTGCCACATCAGATCCGTGTTCATCACTTACAGTAGGGTATCGTATGTTTAGCCTCCCTAAAAAGTGATTTTAACCCCAAATATCCATAAGAATAATCTGATTATCTGTGTGTTATGGATTGTAAAATCGTTTTTTGTTTTCGGGATAGGCTCCGTTTCAAGATACAATAATTCGCAAAGATGCAAAAAATCTTTGTAAAGACAAATGAAATGGTCGGCAGGGATACTACATTTTAGCCAGCAGGTAGTAGTCCAGGATAACCATGGCGGCCATCGCCTCAACGATGGGCACAGCACGGGGAAGAACGCAGGCGTCGTGTCTCCCGCGGGCTTTGATGGTCGTGTCGTTTCCGTGGACATCCACGGTTTGCTGTTCCATTAAAATGGTGGAAACAGGTTTGAAAGCCACCCGGAAATAGATGTCCTGTCCGTTGGAAATACCTGCCTGTATACCGCCGGAATAGTTGGTTCGGGTACTTATTTTCCCGTTGTCGTTGAAAAATGAATCGTTCATTTCCGAGCCCCGGCGACTTACATCGAAGCCGTGTCCGTACTCAAATCCTTTCACGGCGTTAATGCCGAGCATGGCCGAGCCCAGTGCCGCGTGCAGCTTCCCAAAGACCGGCTCGCCAAGGCCGACAGGGGTCCCCTGTATAACGCAGGTGACCACACCTCCGATGGTATCTCCCTTGTACTGGACTTCCTTGATCAGGTTGATCATCTCATTCGCCTTTTCGGCATCGGGACAGCGAACGGGCGTGTCTTCGATAGTGCCCAGGTCGTATTGCATGTAGTTGTTTTCCAGTTTAATCTCACCTACCTGTGAAGTGTAGGCGGTAACCGATACGCCGACCTGCTTCAGGTATAACTTGGCCACGGCGCCCGCCACTACACGGGCTATGGTCTCGCGTGCCGATGATCGGCCACCGCCGCGGTGATCGCGAATGCCGTATTTTTGAAGATAGGTATAATCGGCGTGCGAAGGGCGAAAAATATCCTTCAGGTTGTTGTAATCGGCCGAGTGTTGATTTTCGTTCTTAATGATAAAACCGATGGAGGTTCCGGTTGTTTTGCCTTCGAAGATGCCGGACAGAAAAACCACCTTGTCCGATTCGACCCGTGGTGTGGTAATGCGCGATTGTCCCGGGCGGCGCCTGTCGAGTTCGTTTTGGATGAATTCCAAATCCAGCTCGATCCCCGGCGGGCAACCGTCAATAACTCCCCCCACGGCTTCACCGTGGGACTCACCAAACGATGTAAGCCTGAAAATATTTCCGAAAGTGTTCATTGATTTTTTTGTATTACCGGCAGTCCGGATAGAAAATTAACAGCTGCAACCGCTTCCACAGCCTCCGGATCCGGTTTCGTCATCGCAACCGCTGCAACCGCTCCCGCAACCGCATCCGTTTCCGGAAAACAGGGCCGCTATCTCTTCGGGAGAAGCATCACGGACGCCTTGCACAGTGCCTTCAAAATGCATGGTTTCGCCTGCCAGCGGATGATTGAAGTCCATGGTCACCGTGTTGTCGGTAATGGAGACAACCGATCCCGTCAGCCGGTTTCCATCGGAATCCATCATGGGCAACGTGTTGCCTTCGAAAAGCATTTCATTGTCTATCTTTCCGTCCACTTCGAAAATGTTTTTGGGGAGATCGATGATTCTTGATTCGTCAAAATCGCCGTAAGCCTCTTCAGGACTCAGCATAAACTTAAATGGATCGCCTTCCGAAAGCCCGTAGATATTGTCTTCGAAAGCTTTCAGCATCGAGTTTGTTCCGAAAATAAATTCGAGAGGCTTCTCGGGAGTGGCCTGTTCCATAAGTTCACGTTCGTCACCTTCGCCTACGTTTAGATCGTATGTAAGGGTTACATATTTGCTGTCAGAAATTTTCATTGAATTTGTTTTTATATGATTAAGTGTGTCGGATTTTAACAACGCGCGGGAGAAATAGTTTTAGCTGCTTATCGCTTTTCTCAGATTATCGAGTGCTTTCTCGATGTTCGAAAGGGGTGTACCCACGTTCAACCGCATAAATCCTTCTCCTTCCTTCCCGAAAACAGTGCCGTCGTTTACAACCGCATAAATCCTTCTCCTTCCTTCCCGAAAACAGTGCCGTCGTTTAGCGCCAGTTTTGCTTTGTTGACAAACAGGTCAACCAGTTCCTGCTGCGTAAGGTTCAACGCCCTGCAATCCAGCCAGACGAGAAAGGTAGCTTCAGACTTCACTGCGTTGATTTGCGGAATGTATTCCTTTAGGTAATTTTCAACGAAATCGATATTTTTCTGAATGTATGCCAGTGCCTGATCCAGCCATTCCTCACCGTAATTGTATGCGGCTTCGGTAGCAGCCAGTGCGTAAATAGTTGCCTGGTCGAGTTCCCGGGGAGCCAGGTAATTCAAGTACTGCTTCCTTATCTCCGGGTTGTGGATAACGGCAAAAGAACTGACAATCCCGGCAATGTTGAAGGTTTTGCTTGGGGCCATCAGCGTGATACTGTTCTCTTTTGCCTTTTCCGACACCGTGGCAAAGGGTCGGTGCCTGAACCCGGGCAAGGTCAGGTCGGAATGAATTTCGTCGGAA
>JALHIE010000139.1:2953-3700 GCA_022840285.1 Porphyromonadaceae bacterium | reverse complement strand
TTCATCTTGTCCCAATCGAGTTCAAGTTCCGCAAACAGCCTGCTGATTTGCTCCTGCTTGCCGAGTGTAAGCGGTTGGATGTAGTGTATTGCCTCATATACGACGGTAGTGCGTCGGAAGGGCAAAAATCGCCGTTTTGCGATGCGTTTCGATTCCCGGATAGTTACTGCTACCGGGGTGTCGATTATTGCCTCTGCGGCGAGTATTTCAACCTTTTTCGAGGGCTCAATGTCTTTCTTCTTTGTCATAGTTGTAAATAAAGCAAAGGGACGAGTATTACCCTCGCCCCTGTTCGCTGTTCGTTACTTATTATCCCCCCTGGGTTTCGACGTATTCTTTCAACGTCAAACGTGAGCCTGTGGTCGGAATCATTGGAATGATTGTCAGCGGCATATAATAGCCGTCCGTTCCGTTGTAGCCCAATCCGGTAAACACACGGCAGAAAGGCATTTCGAGTTCGAGTTGCCCGGCTTCGTTAGGAATGACGTCAATGGACTTGTGCCCTTTAATCATTATTTGATTGATGCCGAGGCTCTTTGCACCGGCTTCCCCGGTTGCGGTCAGTCCGAGGATTGTTGCGATATCGTCCACCGAGGGAGCGATAAGGGTTGTCTTCAGTTCGTAGTTCTGGTCGAGGCGAATCTGGTCGATAAGCCTGCCGAGAGCGTCTTTTGCGGATTTTGTGTCGCCGTCAACAGGTGTGAGTTCCGTAGAATCCTGTTTGATGCGTCCGCCGAGGGCGGTTAA
>JALHIE010000139.1:0-2907 GCA_022840285.1 Porphyromonadaceae bacterium | reverse complement strand
TACCCAAGTAATTGAATTTGCTGCCATTTTTGTTTATTTTTTTAGGTTGTTACTTTTCAAGTGCTTTGTATTTTAATCGTATAACGACGAAGTGTTCCTGCTTTTCAAGGAATTCCGTCGAATGTATCGTATCGGCAAGGGCGAACTGAAAGCCCGAAACGGTCTGCTTCTTTTTGAGTTCCTCAACCCATTCGGCTGCATACTGTTCGAGTTCTGTCAATCTGCCCTTGTCCGGCACGAATTGTCCGTTTCCATAGGCATCAATATCCGGGACGAAGATGTTCACGACGACGATGCCTGTTTCTATTTGCTCGGGAAGCCCTGCAACGAATTTGACAACGGCATCCTCGACCTGTGATTCACGAGGTCGAATGCCATGTAGCATAACATCGCCTGTTATTTTCCCGGATATGCTGCTGTCTTTCAGCAACCCGAAGACGGCGTCCTCAACCTCTTGTCCTGTTCTATTGCCCATTTATTTTCTTTCTTACGTCTTCCAACAATTTCGGTACGAGTTTATCTGCGAGAAGTGCCGCCGAATCGAGTACGTCCCTTCCTGTGTCCGCCACGTATCCTGCGTAGTCCATTCCGGCAACGAAAACGAGGACTATTCCACGAGGGAAGTTTGCCGCAATCTTCTCAACCTTTGCAAGTCCTTCTTTTGCCCCTTCATCACCTTTTTTAACGACTTCAAACGAACTTTCCTTTATAAGTTTGCCGTCTTTGAGAAGGCGGAATCCGATTGAACTGCGAAGGTTGCCTGTTTGGTCTGTATAGCCGGACGATGTTCGTGCCGCTGCGAGGCACTTTTCGCCTGCGAATGATAGGTTGTATATGATAGCATCCTCGACGCTTTTTTCCCACTTTACGAGGTAATCCCGAATCGCTTTTTTCGATTCTTCGGAAAAGGCTATCGGCTTTGCGCTCATGTCATACAACTATCTTTATCGCATTTACTGCTTCGAGTACCTCTATCGAAACGACCGGGAATTCGCCAAGAAACTGCCCTTCGTCGTTGAATAACTGAATCCGCCCGGGGTCAAACCCTGTTCGGCGTTCGAGTGTTACGATGTATGCGGCTATGACGAACGCAGTGCCTTCCTTCCTGCCGAGGTTGTTCCGGTTGTTTATCCTGATGTTACAGGGAATTGCCTCACTCCATACGTCTGTACGTTTTACAGGCTTTCCGTCGTCCCCGATACCACCACCGGTTGTCCCTGCGAGGTATTTTAGCGTTCCGTTCTCGATTATCATAGCAGCCTGCCCTTTAATCCATACCGACGTTTCGACGTTCCAAGTTCCAAGCGCAACGATTCCACCTTTGCACGATAGTATTGTCTTTGAATATCGTTCAGATTGTACGATACGCCCCCCTGCGAAACGTTTGGAGCGTCCGCAAGCCACTCGTAGGCTTCTGCCAACGCTGCTTTGAATGCCCCTGATTCCCGGACGGTGTTTGTAATTTCTGTATCGACATTCAGTCCCTGCTTTTCGGCAAATTCACGAATAACCTTTGCCGGAATAGGGTACGCCGAAACGGTCTGTATAGATTCAAGTATTGTCATACCGTTATTCGCTTATTACCACGACGTTGCTGCAACGTTCATGTAGATATTCTTATACGCTGTGTCGAGTACAGGGAGGGCGTCGGCTTCGCCGATTGTGATTTCCTTCAAAGGTTCGGGCTCGCTGTACTTCTTAACGACCGTATGCGCACGTTCTGCACGAATCACGTTCTGTGCGCTGTCTTTCAACAGTCCGTATTGAGTGCTTCCCAATACAGGAACTTCGCTGAATACGACGACGTTGTCGGCGAAAGGATTGCCCATTGTCTGCGTGCCGTCGCTCAATTCGCGAGTAACGTCGATATCGATAACGTGAATCTGTATTCCGTTGAGCCAAGCCTGTTTTTTCAACATAGCGTTTACGGCTGTGATGTCCGGAGTTTGTGCGATTCCTGTTGCATTGTCGAGGTACGAGGCACAAGCCTTGATTATCTGCGCCGTTGAAACGTATTTGTAGAATGTCGAAAGAGACATAAAGGCGTGACGAATTGACGAATTGATTTTCTTTCCTTCTTCGATAGCCTTGCGGAAGTCCCCAATAGCGTCAGCACTTGCGGCGGTAGCCCACGATGTGCTGTTCTTTATGAGTTGAGCCGGGTCGACGTCGTAATCGAGGTCGAATTCGGTTGCCATATAGGCGTTGTTTGTCGGTGTGAATGAAAGTTTACCACCATTGGACAAGAGTGCCCAGGCAATGTATTCCAGTTCTGCCTGTACGCCTGTAAAGCAGTATTCAACGTCGTCTGCCCAATACTGTACCAATTCCCGGGCATAGATGTCCCCGGCGAGGGCAAGGGCGACTTGGTAATCTTTGATTTCGGAACGACGCATTTCCCTGCTGATTGCCAACCGGGGAAGGTCGCCGGAAGCGGATTGGAATATCGGACGGCGTTTTCTTCCGACGGAAGCGTTGTCGGCTGCGATGTCGGCAGCGACGTTGTGTCCAAATTTCTGATTAGTCAGCGTTTTCCAGTTAAACGCATTTACTTGCCGCAAAGGGAAGTATGTCGGAAACTGAAAAGGACGCACGTCAATAGCATTGACTTTGGCTTGCAGGATTTTTTCGTTCAAGCCTTGTATTAGTGTAGTGTTCATTTTTGTTCAGTTTTTACAGTTCGACAATTCCTTTTAATTTCTCTGCTACGAATGCAGGGTAGTTCGTCCCTTTGACGACGGCGTGAGTGATTGCATCGACGACGATGTTTGTTCCTGCTACAACACGAACGTTTGTCCCTGTGATAGCCCAAGCGTCATACTTTCCACCTGCGTAAAAGGGTTTCAGTACTGCCTCGTCTGCGGCTGCTTTTGCGATTTGCAGGGTGTCCCCGGCGGAAAGGGCGTA
>JALHIE010000138.1 GCA_022840285.1 Porphyromonadaceae bacterium | reverse complement strand
TTTGTCGGTTAGTTTCCAGTTAGCAATAAAATCTTCCAAATCTTTCCTGGATTCTATTATTATATAGTAGACTGCCATGTTTGCTTCGTGAATGGCTTTACATTCCTTGATAATTAGATCCAGCAATGTTCTTCCAGTATTATAAGAATCTCCCCAAATTATAACATAATCAGGGTAATCCATCCGAGCTCCTCGAAACCGTATGATATTGTCGTTGTATTTATATTCGATAGCATAACTTATGTTTTTGGTTATAAGGTCTGACGTTATTGATATTATTATTTTGTTGTGTATGTCGGATTCCAGAAAAGGTGGAATTTTCTGTAATATCTGATCAGCTTGAATCATTTTCATAATACTTTGTTTAGTGGTTGTTGTATAAATACGTTTTGGTAATAGCTACCAAAACCTTTAAATACTTTAGCAATAGTATAATATATGCCCAACAAAACAGGCAAAGGACAACAAGACAGCGTTTGCTGTTTTGTTTCTTTTGTTTGAGGCCAGAAAACCAAAAAGGAGTTGACTAAACATGAAGTTGGAAGACATTAAACTTGGCATGAAAGTCATTATCACACAGGATCGAACGGGAAACGGCTGGACTCCATTGCATCCAGATGTAGCGAAGGCATTTATCGGCAAAGTAGGAAATGTGAGAGGGATGTGGATTCCGTCTGAGAAAGAAGACAAGAGGGCTTTTATAATTGACGTAAAAGTAGATGAACTATATGATACATATGGTACTATTTCGTTGCCAATGAGTTCGATTGAACCTGTTATGCTGAATTATTGTAGAATAGATGACACTATATTATTCATGAATGGTAGTCAACAGGAAGTCGGCACTATTTTGCAATATGTAGAAAAAGAAAATGGCAACAATAAGGATTGCCACTTGGTCGTTGAAATCAAGAAAGACGATGGTAATATAAAGTATGCCGTGATTTCAAGTGATTGCGTGATAGGTAAGGCTGATCCCAAGAACGGTGGAGAAGGAGTCATATGAATACAAAGATAAGAATACACAAATTGAAGTTAGCCTTACTTAAGGAAGGTGGAGATTATCGATTTGATGCTGGTACTAGGATGTCATGGATTCTACATGAATATTCAGACATAATGGAACCAGAACCTGGCATCAGCAAAGAAGATGATCTTCGAAGCATGCTAAAGGAATCTGGGTATTATCCAAGGGATATCGAAGAAATTGTAGAGGAAGTGTATGGCGACCAAAACGTATAAATACAATCAAGTACTAGTAGTACTTAGTAGAAAATGAGGTGACTTACATGAAAACAATACAACAAAAGATTGAAGAATTAGAAAACCAAATTGCTGTACATAAAAAACAGTATCACAGAAATGGATGTTGTTATGGTGGAACAAATGGTTGTTGTGATGCCGAAGAACTTATATCAAACAAACTTCGGCTTCTCGAAATTCTAAGATATCCAGATGGAACACCAAACGTTAGTCCAGGAATTTTGGATAACGGCACACCAGGAATTAAATTACCATTAGGTCGTTATCATTATCCAAAAGAGTCTGACAAGGATTTTTTGCATAGAATGAAAATAGAATAAAAGTAGTGAGGTGACCTATATGATGCCAAAAATTGGGCTATTTCCGGGCGAAGAAACAATTCTGGATAGACTAAACAAAGAAGGAAGCTGGATGAAATGAATGCATTGTTTGGATTATGGCTAGGTGGATTCTTGATCGGTTGGGGAATAGGATTTTTGATGAGGGGGATAATAACATAATCCCTGAGGAAATTGTAGCGAAGTAATTGTAATTGAAACAGGAGGAAAGACATGGAATTAAGTTTTATTGCAATAAAAAGTGCCATGAATCGGCACTTGGAAAAGATGATGGCGAATGCTTCTCATCTTTTCGTGGTAGACGTTTCAAAAGATGAAATGTGGCAGACATATCTGGGTGCGTTTCCGGAGGGCACTAACCCAATCATGAGGACACGGACAGAACATGATTGTAGTTGCTGCCGACATTTTATGAGAGACTTCGGAAACGTCGTTAGCATAAAGGATGGCATCGTAACCACTATCTGGGACTTTCCGACTGAGGGAATTGGAAATTATGGACCAGTTGCTGAGGCAATGGCAAGTCTGATTCGATCCAAGCCAGTCCGTGACATTTTTGTAACGGATGTCGCAAAAATTGGGACCGACAAGACTCCTGAAATGTTTGAGAACGGCGAGGTATACGCCTGGGAACACTTTTATTACGAATTGCCGGATGGTTTTGTGATGCCTACAAAACGATCCACAAAAGACACCATTCGTGGAAATGCACGTTCCAATAAGGACGTTTTCAAGAGGTCCCTAGAAGAGCTGACACCAGATAGCATTAGTACTGTTCTGGAACTAATAGCATCCAATAGTCTATATAAGGGCGAAGAATGGAAGTCGCAGCTAGAAGCATTTCTGGTCCATAAAAAAGCATACGACAAACTAGATGATTCTAGTAAGGATCTGTATGCCTGGGAACAGTCCCAGAAAGTTGGACCAGCCCTTGCTAAGATTCGAAACCATTCAATTGGAACTTTATTAATTGATATTTCTAGTGGTGAGGAGTTGGATGGAGCTGTGCGAAAATATGAGAAAATTGTGGCTCCAAGTAACTACAAGAGGCCCAAGGCAATCTTCACAGCGAAAATGTTGAAGGACGCTGAGCAAACCCTAATTGATCTCGGATTGCTTGATTCACTTCCGCGACGTTTCGCAACAATCCATGACATCACCGTGAATAATATTTTGTTCGCGAACAAGGATGCAAGATCACAGATGGTGGGCGGTAGCGTCTTTGATCAAATGGCAAAAGAAGTTGCTGTGAAGCCCAGGGACTTTGACCGGGTAGAAGAAGTTCCAATTGATGTATTTGTAAGGGACATCTTGCCAACTATTAGCAACCTGGAGGTTTACCTAGAAAAT
>JALHIE010000137.1 GCA_022840285.1 Porphyromonadaceae bacterium | reverse complement strand
TGCCTCGATAAGGTCTCTCTTCATTGTTTCGTTTACCCTGTAAACTCCCGACGCAATAGGTTTCACTATGCCTCCACGTCCGACGACGATCCGGATAAGATCCAACCTGATTTCGGCGTTCTTTAATTCATTATAGACGATGTTTTTGCGAAATTCATACTGATCGCTTATTCTTTTAAACTGGTTTAATTCCTCGACTGAGTGGCGGATAGTCTTTAAAAAAACTACATCTCCGTTTTTATAAACGGCAATTTTTGTTGATGTTGAACCCGGGTTAATCACCAGGATCCGGGGATGATTGTCCATAGTTGTAATGTTTAATCCATAGCTGCTGCCAAAACGATAGAAAGCATCTTGCTGATTTCTAAATCGGAGCGTGATGTAAGCACAATAGGAACCGCCGCACCCATGATTACGGCTGCACAGACGGCTCCTCCCAAGAAGTTTAACGCCTTGTAAAATATATTTCCCGCTTCTATGTCGGGTACGAGAATAATGTCGCTGTCCCCGGCAACTTCACTGAAGATGCCTTTATGTGTGGCAGCCTCTTTGTCGACGGCAATATCGACGGCGAAAGGTCCGTCCACGAGGCATCCCTGCAATTGTTTATTGATGTTCATTTCTTTCAGCTGAGCGGCATGAACGGTTGCTTCCATTTTTGGATTAACGGTTTCTACAGCGGCGGCTACAGTGACTTTAGGCACGGTTATCCCGAGTTTATGACATGCCTCCACGGCATTGTTGAGGATATGCACCTTGGTCTCCAGATCGGGAGCAATGTTCATGGCCGCATCCGTTACACATAAAAGTTTGTGGTAATAAGGCGACTCAAAAAATGCCACGTGACTGAGGATAGCTGCTTTTCGCAGGCCGTTCAGGTCGCCTGTGCTGACAAGTCCCTTCATGAGGATATCGGCACCGCCTTTCTTTATCACGGAGACGGCTATTTTCGCCGATTCATGGGCTCCGTTATCGTTGTGGATAATTTCTACCTGGCTCAGATCAAAATCGACGAGCTCTGCGAGTTTTTCAATTTCACTTTTGTGCCCAATCAGTATGGGGCTAACAAGTCCGTCCTGCATAGCGGCTTTGAGAGACTTCAGTACCGATTCGTCCTCTGCCGCTGCGACAGCAATTCTTCGTTGGGGTTTCTGCTTGGCTTTTTCTGTAAGCTCAGCTAATTTGTGAATCATAAAAAGTATTATTAAGGAGATTTACACGCAAAATAACAAAAAAAAAAGAAGATAATCTCCTGAAACAAGTTTTTTATTGGAATTATGTCAGAAATCTGTTTCTTTTGGCAGGAAACTTTTCTCCTAAGCTAATCATATATATAAAACTATTCATGAATATTATTTTTCATAAAAAGGTAAAGCTATAAAAGTAATTCGAAGTAGTTTTCAAGATGTAATATAAGTAATAATTACAATAAGGTTATTTTTATATATGTATTTTTTACTTTATATAAATTGCTGATAATAATGTTTTAAAACATATAAAAATTTTACATGTATTGTGATTAATCTGTATAATTTTGTATTCTTATTAAGAATATGTCATGAAAAATAGCACTCATGTTTACAACCCTCACGTTTCGGTGGACTGCGTTGTTTTTGGGTTTGACGGTGAAAAACTGAAAGTATTGCTTATCGAACGGACGATAGAAGAACAAAACTTCAGCGATAAAAAATTACCGGGAAGCATTATTTTCGAAGATGAAGACCTGGATGAGGCAGCTATACGTATCCTTAACGAACTGACGGGATTAAAAAACATTTACCTGAGCCAGTTTCATAGCTTTGGCAATCCCCAAAGGACAAAGAATATGAGGGACAAAAATTGGCTGGAGAAACTGACAAACATGAAAATCGGCAGAATCGTTACAGTAGGGTATGTGGCACTGATTAAAATAAGTAGAAAAATTATTTTTGAGTCGGAGAATACTGCAGCAAACTGGTACGACGTAAGTTCATTAAAATCTTTACGGCTAGCTTTCGATCACAATGAAATTGCGGATACTGCGTTAGAGCATATCCGCCACAAAGTGAAGTCGGAGCCCTCCATGTTATTCGAACTGCTGCCTCAGAAGTTCACCATGACACAACTTAGAAACCTGTATGATATCATAATGGGCACAACGTCTGATGTCCGTAACTTCAAGAAAAAAATAATGCAGATTGAAGGCCTGGAACAATTGGACGAAGTGCAGAAAGATGTACCTTACAGAGCTCCCAGGCTTTACAGGTTCGATAAAAAAGTACACAAAAAAAATACACGAAAACTATATAGTTAGCCGTTCATGTTAAACTCAAAATACAGTTTGCAATGAAAAAGACTTCTGGTTACTACCTGTTTCTTTTGTGGATCGCAGGATTTCTCTTTTTTTCCTGCAAAGAGGTACAGCCTTATTTAAACACAAAACTCTCTTTCGAAGAAAGAGCGGACGACCTGCTCTCACGGTTGACAATCGAAGAGAAGGCTGAGCTGATGCGATACGATTCACCGGCCATTGACCGGCTGGGCATACCTGCATATAATTGGTGGAACGAATGCTTGCACGGTGTCGGGCGCTCCGGTTTGGCTACGGTTTTTCCACAAGCTATCGGAATGGCGGCTATGTGGGACAGTCAGCAAATGTCAGAAATTGCAACAGCCATTTCTGACGAAGCGCGCGCCAAGCATCACGATTATGTCTCAAAAGGGAAAAGAGGTATTTACCAGGGATTGACTTTCTGGACACCCAACATCAACATTTTTCGTGATCCACGATGGGGTAGAGGGATGGAAACCTACGGGGAAGATCCTTTCCTGACGGCAGAGCTGGCCATCCCTTTCATAAAAGGATTGCAGGGAGATGATCCTAAACACCTCAAGCTGGTTGCTACCGTGAAACATTTTGCTGTTCACAGCGGTCCGGAATCTACCCGGCACTCGTTCGATGTATATCCCTCGGATTATGATCTGGCAGAAACCTATCTGCCTCATTTTAAGCGTTCCGTGCAGGAGGCGGGTGCCTATTCCGTCATGTGTGCCTATAACCGGTTGCGGGGTGAGCCGTGCTGTGGCGATAAATATCTGGAAGATCTGTTGAGGAACAAATGGGGGTTCAACGGGTATATTGTTTCCGATTGTGGGGCTATCAGTGATTTTTACAGGGAAAATGCCCACCACATAGTCAATACACCCGAAGAGGCATCGGCTAAAGCGGTTAAAGCCGGAACCGATTTGAATTGTGGTGATACGTATGCCAAAGGTTTGATTGAAGCCGTGAAGCAAAATCTAATCACGGAAGCGGAGCTGGATGTTTCGGTAAAACGGCTTTTGCTTGCCAGGTTCAAGCTCGGAATGTTTGACCCGGATAGCGAAGTGAAATATGCGCAAATCCCTATTGAGGTCGTGGACAGTGAGAATCATCGGGTGCTGGCATTACAAGCTGCACGAAAATCGATGGTTTTATTGAAGAACGACAACAACCTCTTGCCTTTTAGCAAGGAAGTTAAAAAAGTAGCCGTTATTGGTCCAAATGCGGACGATAACGAGGTTCTGTTGGGCAACTACAACGGATACCCTTCGAAAGGAATCACGCCGTTAAAAGGGATTATCGAAAAATTACCCCATGCTGAAGTTGCTTTTGCTCAGGGATGCACACTGGCGGAAAAGTTTCCCTACTTTACCGTTATTCCGGCTGATTATTTTTATACCGATAAAACGCTTCAAACGAAAGGACTTAATGTTGAGTCCACTCCGAAAAGTCGGAAGGACAATTTAGTTGATAATATTTTTGCACAATAAATTTTATAAAGCAGGTGAAATTCACCCAAAAAGTTCTTTGA
>JALHIE010000136.1 GCA_022840285.1 Porphyromonadaceae bacterium | reverse complement strand
TAGCCGGATAATCCGATTGGTGACATCGGCGACTGACTGTTCATGAGTGACAATGATGGTGGTGATGCCCTGTCTGTTTAAATCGGAAAGGACATCCATCACTTCAACGGTGGTTTGGCTGTCGAGGGCGCCGGTAGGTTCGTCGGCGAGGATCACTTTTGGATTCGATATCATGGCGCGTGCAATGGCAACCCGTTGTTTCTGCCCACCCGATAATTCGCCGGGTAAATGGTGTGCCCAGTTTTTTAACCCCATCCTATCGAGGTGTTCCATCGCGATAATGTTTCGCTTTTTCCGGCTGACACTTTTGTAGTAGAGGGGGAGAGCCACGTTTTCCAATGCGTTTTTGAAGTTGATCAGGTTGAACGATTGAAACACGAACCCTATCAGGTCGTTACGGTATTTGGCTGCTTGCGTCTCAGTCAGGTTTCTGATCAGGGTACCGTTAAGGCGATATTCGCCCGAATCATAACTGTCAAGGATTCCCATTAAATTCAACAGGGTGGATTTCCCGGAACCGGAAGCCCCCATAATTGAGACGTATTCACCGGACTCAATCTCCAGATCGATATCTTTAAGGGCATGCAGGGAAATGGCTTCAGTGTGGTACGATTTGTTTATTTTTTTGAGTTTGATCATGAAGAGGGTTTTATTAAATTGACCTGTTTTAATTGAATTCGGATATACCCATTCTATCAATGGCACAAAATTAATGCTTTGAATAATACTATGCAATACATAATACTAAAAAAACTATAAAAATTATAAATAATTAACTATTCTAATGTATAACTCATACCTCCCGCCAGCCAGAATCCCGGTTGTGGAATATTCCCAAAATCCACATGCGTGGTGTTGAGAATGTTATTGGCATTAACAAAAAAGTTAATGTTGTGTAAAGTGTAATTGACTTTGACATCCACTAATCCGAACGGTCGGAAGGCAGTAGGCAACTCTTCTTTTGTTTCGGCAACGTATTTCACATAATTTCCGGCTCGATCCTGCCAACGCAGGTTCCACGACAGCGATAGGTTTTTAACGATCCGGTGTTGCACATTAGCGGTAAATTTATGCCGCAGATAATTAAATACATATGCCGAGACCGGGTTGTTCTGCCTGGCCTCACTGCTTTTTTGTGACATATGCTGATAACCGATTTGTATCGACTGCAGGAGTTGTTGTTCGCCCAGCCATTGGTTCATATTTATAGTGGCATCGCAGCCTGCTCCGTAAGTACCAAGGGAGGCGAGGTTTTGGGCATGGTAAAATCCATCTGAAGGGTTTAGTATCCAGTCGATAAGATTGTCCCCTTCGGTATAAAAAACATTCAGGTTAGCGGTTAAAACCCTGTTTTTGTACCGCCATCCAACTTCTACGGAATGTGAGTATTCGGGTGTTAACCCAGCAAATCCACGGTGTTTTCCTGCCTTGTAATATAAATCGGTAAAGGTAGGCATGCGCGTGGAATTGCTCCAGGATGCGTAAAGGCTCACGACATCGTTTGTGCGATAAGATACGTTAACTGCGGGATAAAAACCGCCGGCTTTAAGTGTGTCGGCAAGGGCGGTATTGTAGTTATAAAGTCCCCCGACAGAGAGTGTGAGTTTATCAAAAACAAAGTTGTGTTCGGCAAAAAAACTGATGTTCGATCGGTTATCCCATTTGTCGTAATTACCGGATTTTTGACGCATTAACCGTCCCAGGTTACTGCTTAAGACACCTTCGTTGCGGAATTCGCCTCCGAAACTCGTGATTCCCAGATCCGAGGCATATTGCATGTTCAGGTTAAGGCCGTAAACGTCGCTGCGGTGGTAGTTGGGTGCTGTGTACCACGATGGTATGTCATTCGTCCCGGGCCTGAACAAATGATACACATCGTAATGCCTGCTCCAGTGCAACTGCGGAATAAACTTCAGTTTTCCATCCGTTTCGCCTTTTATCGATGCAAATACCCCACGTGTGTCGTCGTATTGATTGGGATATGCGGCAGTGTAAAACGTGTTGGCGCCGTATTTTTTATCGTTCACTCCCGCCTGGATGTCGATTGTGGAGTTGTCGAAATCGAACCGGCTTTGCCACAGTAGGTTGACGATATTGTAGTCGCTGTTTTTGATATATCCACCGGAGCGCTTGTAGCCTGCCGACAAACGGTGCACGGAATTGGTCGTCTTGTATGCGCCGCGTGCTTCCGTGGCGAAAAGCCCGTGCATTCCACTTTCCGTTTTGAAGAAAGCGTTAGAGTGAGTGTCTTTTTTGGTGATGATGTTTACTCCACCTGAAAATGCACCGGCGCCGAAAATCAACGACGATGGCCCTTGAACAATTTCTATACGCTCGATATCGGAAAGGTTGACGGGAATGTCGAAACTGTAATGTCCGGTTTGCGGGTTGGTAAGGTTAACGTCGTTAAGTAAAATGGCGGCCTGGTCGAATGAGCCGCCCCGGAGGGATATGTCTGCCTGTACGCCGTGCGGTCCGCGTTGTAGGATATCTACGCCTGCTACGTAATTGAGTAAGTCTTCCGTACTTCTGACGGGCGCCCGCTCAATTTCCTTGTTCGTGATTACGGTTACCAGTTTGGCTGCCATATTCAGCGGCAGTGAAGCTTTTGAGGCGGTAACCACCACTTCGTCCAGTTCTTTTACGGGAATGGTGTCCGGCTTTGCTTGAATACCTGTCTTTTCCGTTGGATTTACCGATGCGGCATGGGCGCTTAATAATGCACAACCCGAAAGCACACCGATGGTGACGGTTTTGTGAATACTGTTGAAAACGCTGTACGATCTTCGGGCAAATCGCTTAAAACGAAACGTTTTCCGGTCTGAAAATTGTCTTTGTCTGTTCATTTTTACAAGTTTAGAAATGAAAGGACAAAGGTAGTGCATTTTAATCTTCCGTACCCTCTTGCATGGGGACAAAAATGAAATCGCCGTGTTCGGATTCCCTGAATTTATCGTTGC
>JALHIE010000135.1 GCA_022840285.1 Porphyromonadaceae bacterium | reverse complement strand
AGGTGACGAGGTGAACGTGGATTTGCTCAACGAGTTGAACAACCGGTTGGAAATGGCGGGTATAGAAATTGTTGAAGCGCGCATCAATTACCTGGCATACGCCCCCGAAATTGCCGCTGTGATGCTTCGACGTCAACAAGCCGAAGCCATTATCTCGGCACGCGAGAAGATTGTTGAAGGAGCGGTGTCGATGGTAAAGATGGCGCTCGAACGCATTGAAGACGAAAACATCATTGAGATGGACAGCGATAAAAAGGCAGCCATGGTAAGTAACCTGCTGGTAGTGCTTTGTGCCGATGAATCGGCGCAGCCGGTATTGAATACAGGAACATTGTATCAGTAAGCGAGCCAGGGTTAAAGGATAAAGTCAAGAATGATGAAAAAAGAACCGGTTGAATTTTACGAAGTACAGCGGTTTCGCCAGTGGTGGACATGGATTCTCTTGCTGGGGATTAACGCCCTTTTTTTGTGGGGTTGTATTCAACAGCTTCTACTGGGAAAGGAGTGGGGAACTAACCCGATGAACGATGCCGGATTAATAATTGTTGCCGCAGCCATGCTCTTGTTGAGTGTGGCAATCCTCGGTGCAAAAATGTTTACTTACATTAACGAAGAAGGTGTTTACGTGAAATTTTTCCCGTTTCATTTCCGGTATAAGTTTTACGATTGGAGTAACTTGCATAAGGTGTATGTCAGAGATTATAAACCCATAAAAGAATTTGGTGGCTGGGGTATCCGGTTTTCCATAAATGCGGGAAGAGCTTTTACCATGTCTGGAAACAAGGGGTTGCAGCTTGTGCTGATGAACGGCAAAAAAGTGCTTATCGGAACAATGCAGGCTGAATTTCTTGCCGAAATTTTGGTTAAATTGGGCAAAACGAAGGATTGAAAATGGCTAAAAAAGAAAAAACAACCCGGAACTTCGCATTGCGGCTGGACTCAGAAACGATGGAGGCTATTGAAAAATGGGCTGCCGATGAGTTCCGCAGTGTCAATGGCCAAATCCAGTGGGTCCTGGATCAGGCGTTGAAGAAAAACGGGAGGTTGAAGGAAAAGGGTTAATCTGTCAGCTACGTTAATACTATCTGATCATATATTTATAAACCGATTGATAACCAGTCGGTTTATTTTTTACTTTTACTTTTAACTATACTCTTTAGTTCTTTTAACTATATAAATTAGTTTCAAAACTAAAAAAAATAGTTATGTTTGTGCCGTAGTAAATTTCTCCACGCTTAATGTGGTCTGAAGTCTGACATCTAACCTCTGTAAAAAATGAAACAATTAACAGCCAAAGAAGAAGAAGTTATGCGTTATTTTTGGGAAAACGATGCGTTGTTTGTGAAGCAACTCGTAGAAATGTATCCCGAACCGAAGCCGCATTTCAATACGTTATCCACCTATGTGCGGGCACTGGAAGAGAAAGGTTTTTTGTCTCACGAAACATTTGGGACCACATACCGCTATTTTGCCGTAATTACGGAAGAGGAGTATCGCAACGGAACGCTTCGGAATGTGGTGAGGAAGTATTTCGATAATTCGTACCTGAGCGTAGTCTCGTCGTTGATCAAAGAGGAGAATATTTCGGTGGAAGAGGTGAGGAAACTGCTGGACGAAGTGGAAAAGTTGAATGAGAACTGAAAATAAAAAATTACTGCCATGTTTTAGTAATATTGATGATAGATTGAAAAAGATTGATGGAGATTGATAGTGGGCTGCCTGTTTTTCAATCTTATTCAATCTAAATTCTTAAAAAAAAGACAAACACAAATACTGACAAATGGAAACATTTTTATATTACCTGCTTCGCGCCTCCGTCCTGATGGCCTTTTTTTACGGTTTCTACAGGCTTTTTTTCGGAAAAAATACGTTTCATCACTTCAATCGTTTTTTGTTGATATCGATCGTGATGCTGGTCGTCGTGCTTCCGGTCTTACGCTTCAGTTTGCTTCCTGTAAAAAAAGTAGAACCAATCGCAGAAACATTTGCCTTTGATCCCTCGAATATTCCAGTGAGTGAGATTGTTGGACCGCAACCACATATTGTAATTCCATGGGTGCCGGTACTGTCGGTTCTGTTTGCCGCCGGATTCCTTTTCGCTGTTTTGCGTTACCTGGCGGGACTGAATCAGCTTATCCGTATTATTCGGAGGGCAGAGAAGCAGTCATTGGCCGAAGAAACAGTTTTATGTGTAACCGATAAAGATATTGCGCCGTTCAGTTGGATGAAAAACATTGTTTTGTCACGCAAAGACATTACGGCAGACAATCGGGCTATCATCAATCACGAACGGGCACATATTCATTTGCTACATTCATACGATATGATTTTTTTCGATCTGTTCACGTGTGTTTTCTGGTTTAACCCTTTCTCGTGGCTGCTGCGAAGGGAAATTCAATCGGTTCACGAATACCAGGCCGACGAACAGGTCCTTACCAGCGGCACCGATGCAAAACAATATCAACTTTTATTAATCCGCAAGAGTGTGGGCGAACATAAGTTTGCTTTGGCAAACAACTTCCGTCAGCGCGACTTGCACAAAAGAATTACAATGATGATGAAAAACAAAACCAACAAACAAATGAAATGGAGCTACACGGCGGCGCTTCCCGTGTTGTTTCTGGCTATGGTCGTCCTCTCGGTTCCTAAACTGAATGCGAAAGTGGTGGAAAAGCAAATTGAAAACACTTCCGAAAACGAGATAATGACGACTCAAATGGGGGATTCGATAATTATTGCCGATAATCCGACAGATTTGACAAAAAATCCGTTAGAATTAGGGAACACACGAGTTTTGACGAAGGATAGTTCAGATTTTGTCATCGCGTTTGAGGAAAAACTTACTGTATCTGGTCTAGTAAAAGACAACCAGGTTACCGTGTTATCTCCCGATGAGGAAATCGCTGTGGGTTCAGGACAGATGTCCTCCCTCAAAGGAGAATTGCGAGGTCTTAAAATCCGGGAAAAGGAGGGTGAGAA
>JALHIE010000025.1 GCA_022840285.1 Porphyromonadaceae bacterium | reverse complement strand
CAGATTTTTTAATAAATAATCCAAAAACATTAAAAATTGATTTATGATTAAGAAGATGAAGTTTTTAACAGTGGTATTTTTCTTGCTGCTCGCCACTGTGGCGCAAGCTCAGGTAACTACATCCAGCATGAGCGGACGGGTTACCGATACCGAGGGAGTCGTTATCGGTGCAACGGTAATTGCCACACACCAACCTTCAGGAACAACCTATGGTACGGTTACAAATATGGAAGGTCGCTTCAACCTGAACGGTATGCGTGTAGGTGGACCTTATACCGTAGAGATTTCCTACATAGGATATGGTACCAGCACGACAAACAACATTACGTTGAGCTTGGGTGATAACTATGTATTGAATATCGTACTCACAGAGGAGCCAACAACGTTAGATGAAATTGTGGTTACAGCACTTCGTACCAAATTCTCCACGGAGAAGACCGGAGCAGTAACCAATATAACCAATGACCAGATTGCTAATTTGCCTACAGTAAGTCGTAGCATCATGGATGTTACCCGCCTTTCACCTTATGGAGGTAATGGTATGAGTTTTTCCGGTACGGATGGCCGTACGGCTAACTTCACGGTAGATGGTGCTAATTTTAACAATAACTTTGGTTTGAGTGACAGGCTTCCTGGTGGAGGCAACCCTATCTCTCTTGAAGCGATCGAAGAATTGCAGGTTGTCATCGCTCCGTACGATGTCCGTCAGACAAACTTTATTGGAGGCGGTGTAAACGCCATTACAAAATCGGGCACAAATACTTTTAAAGCCAGTGCTTACATTTACCACAGAAATGAAAACATGCGCGGTAATGCCGTTAGAGGTCAGCTGGTCGAAAAAGATGTGCGTGAAAAAGACCGCAATACTACCTACGGTTTCACCATCGGTGGTCCCATTATCAAAAACAAATTGTTCTTCTTCGTGAATGGTGAAATGGCCAAAACACCCACCATAGCCAATCGTTGGAGAGCTTCCACAAATGGTGTGGCTGATCCGGACAATTATATCTCCCGCACAACTGAAAGTGATCTGAAGAGAGTTTCTGATTTCGTGCGGAGTGAGTATGGGTATGAAACGGGATCTTACACCAATTTCCCGGCAGATGAAAGCAATCGCAAACTGCTTGCTCGTTTGGATTGGAATATCACCAACAAACATCGCCTGGCTTTGCGTTACAACTACACCAAAAACCTTTCCTGGATATCTCCCAATGCTACCTCCATGGATGGAGGTACCCGTATGACTGAAGCGAGAATGTCGAAAGCTTCCATGTCGTTTGCAAACTCGATGTATTCAATGGACAACCTCGTTCATTCGTTCTCTTTCGACTTAAACAGCCGATTGTATGATAACCTTTCTAACCAGTTCCTGGCGACATTCTCAAAACTTGACGATATTCGCGGAACGAATTCAGCAGAATTCCCTTTCATCGACATTCTGAAAGATGGACAATCCTACATGTCATTGGGGTATGAGCTTTTCACCTGGAACAACGGCGTGCACAACAACGTTTTGAACATTAAAGATGAGTTGACTTATTATTTAGGTAATCACAAAATCGTAGGAGGTATAGCATACGAATATAAGATGGCGGATAATGCTTATATGCGTAACGGTACCGGATATTATCGTTACTCGAGCCTCGACGACTTCTTAAACGGAGGGGTACCTGAAATTGTAAACCTTACTTATGGTTATGATGGGGAAAGCAATCCAGATTCAAACTTTCGTATGGACTTCGTATCGATGGACTTTTCTTCAACAACAATGACTTGATGACGAACAAAGCGATCTACGAAATTGATTATTCCGGCCGTCGTATCGATACGGGGAAATGGCCTTCTGCAAGCGTCATATTCTCTCCCCGTGTAGGTTTCGTATGGGATGCTTTTGGAGACAAGAGCCTGAAACTTCGTGGTGGAACCGGTCTTTTCTCAGGTAATTTGCCACTTGTGTTTTTCACCAATATGCCTACCAACGGGGGAATGGTACAGTATCAGGCACAAATAAATGCCGCGGAAGCCGCAAAGAAAGGTTTTACAATGGATGAATTTGCCGGCGGCCTTGTAACGGATGTCAACGGCAAAGCCAACATCTCTGCCCTTTATAACAAATTGGCATCATTGGGATATCCTACAACCATTTCACCTGAAGACGGGACAGTCCCTTCAGCGATTGCGGCCGTAGACCCCAATTTTAAAATGCCGCAAGTATGGAAAACCTCGCTTGCCTTTGACTATGCACTTCCAACTTTTTTCCCGTCCTCTGTAACGGTAGAGGGAATCTTTAACAAAACCATCAACGGTGTTTCTATCTCTGATTGGAGTACTCCCTACGTAGGAGGCTTTGCCCGTTTCAACGGAGTGGACAATCGTCCGATTTATCCCGATGGTTATCGTATCGGCACAAAGGCATTTGTGTTGGAAAACACCAGTCGCGGCTACGGTTGGTCAACTAACATCACGTTCAACGCACAACCCACGGAATTCATCAGCCTGATGGCTGCCTATACACATACGGTTGCTAAAGACGTAACCGGTATGCCCGGATCGAATGCGGAATCTGCATTTACATACGTTCCTACAGTAGAAGGTCCTAACCACATTAAATTGCATAATTCCCAATACAACACCCCCGACCGTCTTGTGGCATCGCTGACCACCCACGACAAGAGCGGCAATCACTACAGCTTTATCTATGAAGGATGGCGCGGTGGAGCAAATTATTCCTACATGACGGTTAACGATATCAACGGTGATGGTTATAACTACGATGCAGTCTATGTGCCCACCGACGAGGAAGTGGCAAACGGTCAATTCCGCTTTGTCTCGGAAAGCGACCAAACCCGTTTTATGGATTATGTGCATGGCAACAGCTATTTGAAAAACCAGCAAGGCAAGTATGCGGAAGCCTATAGCGTTTACTCACCCTGGGTACACCGCATCGACTTTAGCTACAAACACGATTTTATACTAAATGCAGGCAAAACCAAACATAATCTACAACTTAGCCTGGATATCAAGAATGTGATGAACCTGTTCAACTCCAGTTGGGGTGTAGCCAAATACTTGAATCCGGAAATTGGTTCCGAGGCTCGTATCCTCAAGTACGAGGGTGTTGATGCTGACGGTGTGGCTACGTTCTCTACACCTCCATCAATCAATGGTGACACCCAAACATTCACTCCAAGCTACACGTTGGGCCAATGTTGGTACGCTTCAATTGGTATCAAATATATTTTTAACTAATTAAAAGTACAGACAATATGAAATTAAAATATCTATTCCCATTGTTCATCGCAACAGTTGCCCTGACGACAAGTTGTGCCGATGAAGAGTCTGTGACGCTGCTTGATGAAATTCAAGTATCGTCGTCCTATGTCGCTATTCCCGAGGGGGGTGGTTCAACGACCATTACCGTGACGGCTCAGGATAGCTGGACGGCAGAAAAAGTGACGACCGAGAAAAACAAGGTGGAGTGGTTGACGATCTCTTCAACTACAGGAAGTGCGGGTGAGACAGAACTTTCATTTTCCGCCCCGTCCACCATCGATGGCCGCACAGCTGAGGTCCTGATTCACAGTGGAAACAAAACACAGAGAATTAACATCATCCAGGGATTGACAAAAATATCGGAAGCCAGAGTCGCTGAAGTAAAAGCGGGTCCGGACGGGAAAACATTCCGCGTATCAGGTGTCTGCACTTCCATAGTAAATACTGAATACGGTAACTGGTATTTGACCGATGAGACGGGTGCCTTGTATATATACGGTACTCTTGACAAAAAGGGTGGAACAAAAAATTTCCTGAGTCTTGGTCTTGAAGTGGGAGATGAGGTAACTGTAGAAGGGCCAAAATCTTCTTACAAGGGTGATCCTCAGATGGTGAATGTGACGGTTATAAAGATCAACAAATCCCTTGTGAGGGTTGATTCCGTTGAAAACGAAATGCTTCCTGTCGAAGGGGGTGAATTCACAGCATACCTTACTTGCAAAGGGCAAGGCGTCTCGGTAGAAATTCCGGAGGATGCCAAGTCCTGGTTGTCGATTTCATCCATCCAATCAGCCGGAACGAATGCTGTGGTGAAATTTAGGGCCGCTGCCAATACCGGTGGGGACCGTAGCACCATTCTCGCGTTCCACACCACCGACGGCTCTAAAGACTACACTACAGAAACAACCCTAAGTCAGAAAGGAGCGATTGTGAAAGTAACTGTGGCAGAATTTCTTGCAGCGGCGGTGGGTAACACACAATATCGTCTGACTGGTGTGATTACCAATATTTCCGATGCTACACGTGGCCGTTTAGACCTGAGGGATTTCTCCGGCGAAACCTATGTGTATGGCATTCAGGATTTCCAGAATAAAGGGTTGAAAGTAGGTGACATCATTACTATTGTCGGCAAACGTGCCGCATACAATGGCAATCCTCAGGTAGGTTCCGCCGTTTTGGAAAGCGTTATTCCCGTTACTGCTGCTACTATTGCCGAAGTGCTGACCAAAACCGATTCCAATCAGAATTACTATATGGTAACCGGTGAAATAACATCGATTGCTGATGCGGTGTACGGTAATCTTTACCTGAAAGACGGTGGTAGCGAGATTTATCTGTACGGCTGTTATCCGGGTTATGGTGCGACGGGTGACTTTAGAAAAAACTTCTTGGCTACTAAAGGCATCAAAGTGGGAGACAAACTAACCGTTATTGCAACGAAGAGCTCTTATAAGGAAGTTCCTCAACTTGCAAATGGTATTTATTTAAGCCACGAAAGTGCTCAATAAGTAATACGCAATCCTATACGGTAAGTAATGTAGCACACAGCAAAAACCGCGTGACGATAATTTGTTGCGCGGTTTTATTTTATGTAACCAGGCTTATAAATAAGACCAACGGTTATCTCCCTCAAAAAAATTAACAAAAGCGTAAGCCAGTGGGTGTATAAGCGATGAAAAGGAATGCCTTGATTAATATATGTCGAGGCATTTTTTTGTTGATGGCGTTGAACAAAGCTACTCGTAAATCGTTAAGATAAGGTGCTTATGTCTAACTAAAACAAAAAAAACTATGGGAAAATTTGTGATTACCACCAGGAAAAATGGTGAATTTCAGTTCAATCTTAAGGCCGGAAACGGACAGGTGATCTTATCGAGTGAGGGTTACTCTACCAAAACCGCGTGCTTGAACGGCGTGGAATCGGTAAAGAAGAATTCGCAGGAGGATGCCCGTTTTGAAAAAAACGTGGCAAAAAACGGAAAATTCTATTTCAACCTGAAGGCTTCCAACGGACAGGTAATCGGCAACAGCGAAATGTACGAAACCGAAGCTTCGAGGGAAAACGGTATTAAATCTGTAAAAACCAACGCTCCCGATGCACAGGTCGACGACCAGACGGTTTCCTGAGACTTTGCATCGTAAACAAATTACTCCCCTAAACTATCTTAAATAGAACCTAGACTGACTGAACCAAAACCAGGAGTGCTACCATTACACCATAGGACAATCCTTAATGTGCTTCGTGAAAAGCAGTGCAAAAGTATAACAATAATTGTAAATGACCAAATTTTTGGGAGATGTTTTTTGATGCCGGATTCAAATCATCGGCATTCCTCGTCTTCAAATTGCATCCGCGCACGGCAGGCAATTCCTTTTTCCGAAGTAACCAGTTGAAAAAGATAATCGTTTTTTGCTTTTGCTTCCCTGTAAACGACTCCGGTGTCGCCAAACGTTAATTCTTTCAGGAAATTTATCTCAAATCTTTTTAACTTGTACATCCGATAAAAATCCAGCGAAAAGCAGTCGGCAATCCATTGAATGTAAAACGGACTGCTTGCATGGCAATTTACATCGATATGGCTGTATTTTACTTCAAAACGGTTGGCAATATCTCCTTTTACGTTGGCAATGCGTGTAGGGGCGCCTATGGGTGTGGTTTCCGGCAATATAAAATCGCTCAACGACGCTAACGTATCCAGCAGAACGCTCTGGCGGGTTCCCATATCAATTACCGCCCACGAAGATGATGCGTGACCGATAATCCGATCTTCGCCGTTGGCGATTCGAAAATTTCGCGTGGTAAACATTGCTCCCACGTCTTGAATCCATGTCTCAATGGTTATGTTTTCATTTTCCAGCGGAAACCTCTCCATATCCATGACGAAGCGCGAAAGAACCCACGTGTAGTCATCCGACTGCAGTTTCAGAAGGCCAAATCCGTTGTGGTCAGCATCCTTTCCCGCGGTCTTTAAAATCAGGTGAAACAAGGATGACAACGATACCTTTTTTTGAAAATCGATATGCTGGGCCGAAACCTGGAATTGATACTTCCTTTTTTTATCCATGCAGGCAGGGAAAAGCGATTGTTACATGGCTATCAGCAGGTAATAGTTTTTTTTACCGCGTTGTGCCAGGATATATTTACCGGCAATAAGGTGAGAGTTGTCTATAATTGCTTCAAAATCATCAATTTTGTCTTTATTTATCGATACACCACCGGCCTGTACGGTTTTCCGCATCTCACCCTTAGATGGGAAAACGGCAGCCGCTTCTGTTAATAAATCCACCGCTTTTATACCTTCAGTAACCAGACTTCTTGAAATATTGAATTGGGGAACCCCATCGAAAACCTGAAGAAAGGTGGTTTCGTCAATAGAACGCAAGGCATGAGAGGTGGATTTCCCGAAAAGAATTTCCGATGCACTAACGGCCATGTCGTAGTCTTCACGACTGTGAACCATAACGGTGATTTCCTCTGCCAGACGTTTCTGCAACGGGCGCAAATGCGGGGCAGACTGTTGCTCTGCCACCAGAGATTCAATCTCTTCCCTCGATAATGCCGTGAAAATCTTGATGTATTTTTCGGCATCGGCATCGCTCACGTTCAGCCAGAACTGATAGAACTGGTAAGGTGTCGTATAACGGCTGTCCAGCCATACATTTCCGCTTTCGGTTTTACCGAATTTTCCGCCGTCGGCTTTAGTAATGAGTGGACAAACCAGCGCAAAAGCTTCTCCGCCTGCAATCCGGCGGATAAGTTCGGTCCCGGTAGTGATGTTACCCCATTGATCGCTTCCACCCATTTGCAAGCGGCATCCGTACTCACGATACAGGTGAAGGAAGTCGTATCCTTGCATCAACTGGTAAGAAAATTCGGTGAAGGACATGCCTTCACTGGCTTCACCGCTCAGACGTTTCTTTACGGAATCTTTCGCCATCATGTAATTAACCGTGATGTGCTTGCCGATATCGCGAATAAACGAAAGGAACGAAAAATTCTTCATCCAGTCGTAATTGTTTACCAAAATAGCTTTGTTGGGAATATCGCTTTCAAAATCGAGGAATTTGGCCAGTTGTTTTTTTATCGCTTCCTGGTTATGCCGCAAGGTGTTTTCGTCCAATAGGTTACGTTCTGCCGATTTCATCGATGGGTCACCGATCATTCCTGTGGCTCCGCCAACAAGCGCTATTGGTGTATGTCCCGAGCGTTGCAGGTGTTTCAGCATCATCACGCCCACTAAGTGTCCGATATGGAGAGAGTCGGCTGTGGGGTCAATTCCCAGGTACCCCGACGTTTGTTCTTTCAATAACTGTTCTTCTGTTCCGGGCATTACATCGTGGATCATGCCGCGCCATCGAAGTTCTTCTACAAAGTTCATATTTATTCAATAGTTGTTCTGTCCTTATTTGTTGTTTCGTCGATTGTATCCGCCACGTCACCGGTAACGATTGGATAACCCGAGGTGAATTCCGCGAAGCGAACTTGCGTCGAAATGAAGTGCAAAGATACGTTTTTCTTCCCAGAAAACGATTATTTTTTGTGGGCTAACACTGTAAACAATGCAAAGACATTGATAATTTCAAGACGTCCCAACAGCATGTTTATCGATAAAACATATTTTCCCGCATCGGGGATGGATGAGTAATTTCCAAGTGAACTTACTTTTCCAAAACCGGGTCCTGCATTACCAATTGTAGCAATGGAAGCCGATATGGAAGTCATACCATCGACATTCATGCTGGAGAGCAAGAGAGCCGTAACAAACAGCGTAACCAGATAAAGAATAAAGAAAATGGCAGTTTGTAACTCCATTTCGGTGCTGATGACGACATTCTCCAGTTTCGTAATATATACGCCGCTCGGATGCAAGACAAGTTTTATCTGCCGTTTCAGTGATTGATAAAAGAGCAATACTCGATCGAATTTTAATCCTCCTGACGTGGAGCCTACCATTCCACACTGAATCGTAAAATACATGATAATGATGACGGCAAGTATCGGCCAGTTTGGCGTGTCCACCGTAGCAAAGCCGGTAGTTGTTCCCAGCGATATTACCTGGAACGAAGCGTACCGGAGAGATGTCCACCACGAGTAAAACCCGTCGTTGGTTAACTTTGCGGCAACAACAATGATTCCCAGAAACATTAAACCTACATAAGTCCTGACAGATTTCGAAGTGAATACATTCATCTTGTTCCCCGTTACGGTACCGTACAATAACCCGAAATGAATGCTTCCCAGCAGCATAAACGTCATAATGACCACTTCAATCCAAACACTGTCGTAATATGCCACGCTTAAGTTTTTGGTTGAAAAACCACCCGTTGCTACTGTCGCAAAAGCATGACAAGTGGCATCAAAAAAATTCATGCCCAATGTCCAAAGGAGCGCAATCTCTATGATGATCAGACTAAGGTACACAACGACGATGACACGCGCTATTTGGCGGGTCCGCATTCTAAAGTTTAATTTAGACAATCCGGATAGTTCCGAGTTGTAAATGCTTGATCTTGTGCCGGTAGCACTGGGTAAAATCAATAGAACAAACAGAATGATTCCCACACCGCCTATAAAATGGGTGGATGCCCGCCAAAATAACAATCCTTTGGTTAACGCTTCTACGTCTTTCAAAATGGTTGCTCCCGTGGTAGTATATCCCGAAACACTTTCGAAAAGGGCATTGGTAAACGTGAACTCGCCACCCCACATGAAATACGGTACAGCACCGGCAAAGCAGGTAAGGATCCATCCAAAAACGCTGATTACCATTCCTTCGCGGAAGTTAACTTCATCAATTTTTTCCACAAATATTAGTGGAAAAGAGCCAAGGATTGTACAAACCACTGCACTGTATAAAAGCGGAGTGAGTGAGTTTTCGTGAAAGAAGAATGAAATTGAGGCGGAAATATAGAAAAACAACGCGTTAAATAACAGCACGTATCCTAAATATTTTACAATTACTTCCCAGCGGGTCATTTTATCTGTTTTTATCTGTCAGAAAAACAAGCAATACAATCACGTTCATAATTTCCAAACGTCCCAACAGCATATTAGTCGAAAAAATGTATTTTGCAGCATCGGGCAAAGTAGAGAAGTTTCCCATCGATCCGATTGTTTTTCCAAATCCCGGACCAATAGTACCTAAAGTGGCAACAGACCCCGAAAAGGATGTGATAAGATCGATATCCATGGCAGATAATGCCAGGGTAGAAGTTAGAAGAATGACCAGATAAACGATGATGTAAGCCATTGATTGTAGTTCAATATCGCTGCTGATAAGGGTTTTATCCATTTTTGACACATAAACGGCGTTAGGGTGCTTTGTCTGTTTAATTTGTTTAAGAAATGTTTGAAAAAAGAGATATACCCGATCGAATTTTAGCCCTCCCGTGGTTGAACCAATCATTGCGCACTGAATGGAAAAATAGATAAGGACAACAACGGTAAACATGGGCCAAACAGACGTATCCACAGTAGCAAAACCGGTAGTAGTAACTAACGAAACTACCTGGAACGACGCGTGCCGAAACGCCTCTCCCCAGTTGTATACGTGATCGTTGACAAGTTTGAATGCAATAAACAAGATGCCTATAAAAATAATGGTCAAATAAGTTTTAACAACGTCGGAAGTAAAAAGATTTTGTTTTTTACCTGTTATGGTAGCGTATATAAGTCCAAAGTGCATACCTCCCAACAACATGAAAAAGGAAATGGTGATTTCTATCCAAATATTGTTGTAAAAGGCAATGCTGGTATTTTTAGTAGAGAAACCGCCGGTTGCCAGTGTTCCGAATGAATGGCAAATAGCATCAAAAAAGGTCATTCCCAGTGCCCATAGAATCATTGTTTCAACCAGTATCAGGCTTGTATAGACTATGCCGATAATGCGTACGATTTCCCGCATTCGCATCTGAAAATTCAACATGGAGAGCCCGGATACTTCAGACCTGTAGATGCTGGTCCGCGCTGCTTTGGCATTGGGGAGAATCAATAACACAAACAAGATGATTCCCATTCCTCCGATAAAATGTGTTGCCGATCGCCAGAACAAAAGACCTTTGGGCAACACTTCAATGTTGGTAAGAATGGTCGATCCGGTAGTTGTATAACCGGCTGTGCTTTCGAAAAGGGCATTTGTCAAGGTGAATTCACCGCCCCACATGAAATATGGAATTGAGCCTACAATGCATGTTAATATCCATCCCAGAACGCTAATCGCAATTCCTTCGTGGGACTTTAGTTCCTCTGTTTTTTCTAAAAAGATTTGTGGAAACACTCCTACAATTGTACATAAGATAGCGCTATACAGTAAGGGAGTTATGGAAGTTTCTCTTAAAAAAATGGAAATAGCGGCAGAAATATACATAAGCAGTGCATTGAATAACAACACAAAACCTAAATATTTTGCAATAACGCTGATTCTCATTTCGATTGATTTTTTAAACGCAGTAATCTTCCGATAAGATTATTCGTTTCGGTTTCCAAGCGTTTTATTTCGTCGTTTGACTTGATATCACAATTTATTATGCCTTTTTCCGGGTAAAATGATTTTACTCCATCGATAAGCCGATTGATTGGACGAATAAAATATTCGGATATGAAGAAATTAAGTAATAAAGCGAAAACGATGGCAGCGACAATAGACACAATGGCCGGCATCATTGCCCTTTTCGAATTTTCTTTCATTGTGTTTGTTTGTTTGTAAACCCCTTCCTGGTTAAGTCGCATCAACTCATTGATGGCTTTCTTTGCTGAAAAGAACATATGCTGGTTTTGGAGGTATATTTCGTTTTTTTCTTCCAATGTTAATTGTTCGCTGGTATCGGTGGTTTGCTTAACGGAAGTATGAAATTCTTCGTATTTTTTTATAATATTATTGATGTATTTATCCTCGCTGTATTGCTGAATAGGCCGTATTAATGGTTTGGCTTCCCATTTCCCGGTTTCCCATCAGATACATCAACAAGCCGCTGTCTTCCCTTTCTAACGCGTCCAGCATTTGTTTGGTCTGCTCAATGGATTTGTAGTTATCGTCCATGACATTCTTGATGGATACCCCTACCTTGTTGAACTCAATAATTGACATAATTCCGGCAATTACCAGCATCAATACCAGCAACATAAAGCTGGAAAATATTTTAGCTCTCAACGATTTAAGCATAATAACTCCCTTTTAGCATGAATAATAAATTTTCGCAGCAAATGTACGGGTTTTACGTTTTCTTTACAAAATATGGATTTATTTTTTGCAATAAAATAAAAATGGAGCGCATCGGGCACTCCATTTTGTCGTTATATTTCGGTTGAACGTTATTTTAAAAGAGTCATGAAATCCTGATTGGTCCTGTACTTTGCAAATTCAAGGTCGTTTAATGCCTTGGCCGCCATTGTCTTGTCCATGGTTATGGCAGAGCGCAGGTTAGTCATCACATCGTTGAACTTATTTGTCCTCGACCCGACGACAGCCATCAGGTAGTACGTCAGCGCATCGGGATTTTTAATGGTTTTGAGGGTAATGTCGGCAGCGTTGTAGTTTCTTGTCAGGATTTGTGCCAACGCGGCGTTGTTCGATTTCGTATCTCCAAAAGCATCAACGGCCTGGTTATAATCACCCTCCATCAGGTAAAGCAATCCCATGGCTGCATCCAGGTTGTTGGCCCCGGATGACCTGCCCAGTAATTCTTTTGCCGATTGTGTATTTCCGTCCATCATAGCGAACAATGCTTTGTTTACATTTACTTCGGCTGCGTTGGGTGAAACCAGGGCTGCGCGGTCCAATGCCTGTTTGGCGTTATTGTATTCGCCGCGCTGGTAATAGGCGGTAGCCATGTTGTTCCATCCCCGGTAGTCTTGCGGGAAGTTTACGGTAACGTATTGATAGATTTTTTCTTTATCGGCATCGTTATCGGTGAGTGTGGAAGCGTAAAGCAATTCTTCCACCGACAGTTTTTTAGGATTGGTGCGCCAGAATTCCATGATTTCTTCATCCGATTTTCCGATAATTTCGATGTTTGCCGTGATGCGTGAACGACGTAACTGCGGCAAGATGGTTGATGCCAGATCACTGTAAACAAACGAAATGTTTTTGATTTCACGCTCGCGTGTTTCAGGATCGGGATACATGGATAAGACTCTTAAAACGAGCTCTTTATCTTGTAGATCCGATGCTTCCAGCAATTGGCGGAACCCTTCCCAGTCTTGTGCCGTGTAGCGGGCGTTTACATCGGTATCAATCTTTCTTCTTTTCAGCTCACCTTCCAGGTATTGTGTCGTATTTCTCTCACGTTGAGCTGCCAGTCTTTCGTTCAACGTAAGACCCCCGTCGGGCGATGCGTAAGCGGAAATCTCAATGTCTACGTTCTGGCGCGGATCGTTGAATGCATCCTGAACCCGTTGTTGCCACGAACGCATATCTTGCGTGTTTGTTTCGGATGAACGGATATTTGCCTGTTGGATAACGAAATGAATGTTAGCGTCTTGAGTCTGCTTTATGATGCGTTGAAAACCGTCATCAGCAACAGATGGAGCGGTTGTCTGAGCACTTGCCAGCGCCGAAGTGGCAACGATTCCGTCGGCTACTTTTACCTCGGGAAGTTTTACGGATTTATTTTTGATTTTGGCATCGAAACGCATAAAAAGTTCCGAAGTCAGCATGTCGGGTTGATAGGGAAAGGTGAAACTCATGTTGAAGTTTCCCCCACGGTTATACGGAATTTCAATGGCGTTCCCTGAAACACCTTCTCCCTGATAAGTCTGGGCGGATCCGTAGGATTCTTTGGTTCCGGCATATTTCAATACCGGGGTGATTTTCACGGTTGCGTTTTTGTTGAACCATTTCTCGGGAAAAGTCCCGTTAACGGTTACGGGTACACTGTTTCCCACCGTTTCCAAGGGAGATGGGGTTGCGTTGAAGTTCGATTGCGAAAGAGGCTTCAGATTGCTGCATGATGCAGCAGCAAAAACAAGCCCGGCGAGCAGAGCATAAAAAGAAATTTTTCTCATTTTCTGATTGATTTTTATTTTTTGTTTATTGAATTTTCCAAAGAAAATAATCGCATTATCCATCATTCAACTCAGTTACTCTCTATCTTGGATAATTTGAAACAACATACAACAAAAATACCTTTTTTCTGCGATATCAAAAAATAAACCGATCACATTTAGGTATTTTTTAGAAATATCTACCCATGGGAAAATTGCCGGTGTGATTATACATTAAATCCGAGTTGTTTTAAGACAGGAACAACCCCTGGGTCTGCATTTTTTAGTTTGTATGCACCGTATTCCCTGCGCAGCGGATAATGGGATCGAAACCAGTAGAATTTATCGGGATTTTTTTTCAGATTCACTGTTTCCATCATGGGGTTGTAGGTTTGCCATACGGAATAAGCCAATTGATGAGCCGGTTCAATCTCCCTTAAGTCGATAACCGGGTTATTCGGTTGAGGGAGTTGTATGAATTGTATCGGATGAATGCCTAATTCGAAAAACTCGTTCAGGTTATCAAGCGACATCTTGGTTGCTGTCCATTTGCCGTCAGCCGAATAGCCGGCAATATGTGGCGTGGCGATATCGGCCATCTCTAACAGTTCCCGGTCGATATCGGGTTCGTTTTCCCAGCAATCGATCGCCTTTTTCATGGCTGGGTTGTCCACCACACTTCCGCGGCAAGAATTAATGATAAACGGCTTTTTATCCAGTGCATCAAAGAAATATTCGTCTGCCAGATGATAGGTCTTGTGTCTTCCGGTTTTTGTTAACGGTGTATGCAGGGTGATGATGTCGGCTTCTTTCTTTATCGTATCCAGATCCACAAAAGCAGTTTTTCCCTTCACTCCGGGTTTTTCTCCGACCTCTCTCTCTTCCCGCGGTGGGTCATTTAGTAATACATGCATTCCCAGTTTTCTGCAAGCCGTTTCCACTTTACTACCCACATTGCCCACGCCAATAATTCCTATTGATTTTTCTTCTAGACGGAATCCGTATTTATCTGCCATATACAAAAGCGAAGCTGTTACGTATTGTTCCACGGAGTTAGCGTTACAACCCGGTGCTGTGCGCCAGGCAATACCTGTTGCGTCACAATATCGGGTGTCAATATGATCAAAACCGATCGTAGCGGAGCAAATCAGCTTTACACTGCTTCCCTCAAGAATGTCTTTTCCAAAATGGGTAACCGTACGTACGATCAGTGCGTCTTTATCACCAATGGCTTCTTTCGTGAATTGATTTCCAGGCAAGTATTCCACTTCGCCAAACTGTTCGGCAATACCTCTCAGATAAGGAATATGCGCATCTGCAAGAATTTTCATATTTATGTAAACACAAGAGCCGAGACTTAGGAATAGGGATTTCTTTTAAATGATTCAAGACTCCAGGTCCCGGGTTTCAACTCGTAAATTCGTAAGTTAATTCAGTATTTTCTTTTCGGATTATCTTTCCACATCAACAGGGCACGGGCAATTGCTGTCTCGGCAATGGGAGCCATAAGGGCATATCCTTCTACGTTGGGATGAACACCATCGCCCGACAAGCTTTCAGGCAATCCGTTTCGCTCATCGGCCATGGCTGAAAAGAAGTCGCAATAAACAGCACCGTGTGTTTCTGCATATTTTTTTATCCTGCGGTTCAGTTCTACAATTTTTTCGGCAGGTTCAAGGCCGGGTCTCCACTTGTACTCAAATGCAGGAAGAACCGAGCAAAGCACTACTTGAATTCCGTTGGATTGTGCGATCTCAGTCATAGAATGGATGTTGTCTTCGATCATTTCCAGTGTCGAGGGTCCGGTATTTCCGGCAA
The DNA here is from genome assembly GCA_022840285.1 of Porphyromonadaceae bacterium. Classification (GTDB taxonomy): domain Bacteria; phylum Bacteroidota; class Bacteroidia; order Bacteroidales; family Dysgonomonadaceae; genus Petrimonas. Next base: position 18,875 of record JALHIE010000025.1, on the reverse strand, counting down.
TATCGTTTGTTCCGGCAAGAATAACCACTACTTTCGGATAAAGGTTTATGACATCCTGTCGGAAACGGACAAGCATTTGCGGTGTGGTTTGTCCGCTTATGCCGCGGTTGATGTAAGGCCTGTTTTCAAAGAATTTTGGTGCTTTCGCTATCCATCCCTGTGTGATGGAGTTGCCCATAAAAACCACCCTATCTTCACACGTTTTCGGCATTCCCATTTTAACATTCTCTTCTTTGAAACGGGTTAAGTTTGCCCAATCCTGTGCATTTCCATACGATATGAAATTCAGGGCAATGATGACTGTAAAAAATAATTTTGCTGTTGTTTTCATTTGTTTTGTTATGTTGTTTTTAACGTTTGACCGGCTTTATCGTTTGTGAAAACCCTTGTACGGAAGCGGCTGCGGATAGACAGCAGCATTTGATTTTTTGAATTGGTGCTCCAATGCGTGTGTCTGACAGCTGCTTTTCGAACGATACGCCCCCTGTATGGAGGTCGCAATAAAGTTTTTCTTTACTCGGATTTAACTGCTGTACCCGATGCTGAAACCATCAGCATGCTGCCGTTGTTGCCTATTGTTTCGTAGTCGATGTCGACCGCCAGGATGGCATTTGCACCCATCTTCCGGGCTTGTTCACTCATTTCCTGCAACGCAATTTCTTTCGCTTCTCGCAATACTTTTTCGTACCCCCCGGAACGTCCTCCGATCACATCGGTGATAGAAGCGAAGAAGTCCCTTACAATATTGGCGCCGATGATGGTCTCCCCGCTAACGATCCCATAATATGCAACAATGCGCTTTCCTTCAATGCTGTTTGTTGTAGTAATTAGCATAGCAACTTTTGGTTTTATTCAACAGATATTTTTTCGAAAGATAATAAATTTTATCTTTTCGTTAAGAATTTCCGCACAAAAACAATGCATTTTTTATTCTTTCAATCTTTATCACGTATCTTTGCGGCTACCAGCCGACAAGGTTCGTTGGCAATGGTTGTCTACTGTAAAAACAGATAACGGACTTTAAATGTAAAAATTAAAAAAACAGATAAGATGAAATTTGTAGGAGCACATATCAGCGCATCGGGGGGAGTGGAAAATGCACCGGTTAACGCACATTTGATAGGGGCAAAGGCTTTTGCTTTTTTTACCAAAAATCAGCGTCAATGGTTTGCAGCGCCCTATACGCAACAAAATATCGATTTGTTTAAATCACGGTGCGAAGAGTATGGCTACTCTCCGGATCATATTCTTCCACACGACAGTTACCTGATCAACCTGGGTCATCCCGAAGAAGAAGGCTTGAATAAATCACGTTCCGCCTTTTTCGATGAAATGAAACGTTGTGAACAACTGGGATTGAACCGGCTGAATTTTCATCCCGGCAGTCATTTAAACCAATTGTCGGTCGATGATTGCCTGGACAGAATTGCCGAATCCATTAACCTGTCGCTAGAAAGAACGAACGGGGTAACAGCTGTCATAGAGAATACGGCGGGGCAAGGGACCAATTTGGGACATACTTTTGAACAAATTGCCCATATCATTGATAAAGTGGAGGATAAAAGCCGGGTAGGGGCGTGTCTCGATACAGCTCATACACTGGCGTCGGGTTACGAAATAAGAACCCGTGATGGGTTTGAAAATACATTTCGTCAATTCGAAGAGATTATTGGATTTAGCTATCTGAAAGGAATGCACGTAAACGATTCCAAAAAGGAACTGGCATCTCGTGTCGATCGTCACGACAGCCTCGGAAAAGGATTGATGAATATGGAGGTCTTTTCTCTTATCATGAACGATAATCGTTTCGATAATATCCCATTGATCCTTGAAACCCCTGACGAAACGTTATGGGCCGAAGAGATAGAACAACTTTACTCGCTTATTACTCATCACTAATAATTCAAACGTATGTACTATGCAATGCCGGTTGTTTTTATCCTTGGAATCGTAGCCATTGCGCTCGAGGATAAAATTAAGGTAAATAAATCAGCAACGGCGCTGTTTGTGTGCATCACCCTTTGGCTGATGCTTGTGTTTGGTTCACAGGACATCCTGGTAGAACGTCAGAATCCAGACTTTCTGCAATTTGTTAAGCAAACTGAACTGGAGAACTTTCCCGTTAAAGATCAGATTGTACGTTATTTAACAGAGAAAGCTTTTGTGCCTCATTTGGGTGATGTAGCGCAGACTTTGTTCTTTGTGATGTGTTCGTTACTTATCGTAAATATCGTGGACAAGCACGGAGGATTTATGGCTATCTCGCGTTCGCTACGTACCGAGAATAAGCGTAAATTGTTGTGGATGATAGGTTTGTCGTCTTTTTTCTTTTCTGCTTTGCTTGATAACCTGGCAGCTGCCATCGTGCTAATTGCCGTTCTTCGCAAGCTAGTTCCGGATCATACCGACCGCATGAAATACGCCAGCATTATTATCCTGGCAGCAAATGCGGGCGGTTCCTGGTCACCCATCGGCGACGTGACAACACTTTTACTGTGGACGGGCGGAAACATCACGGCATGGCATCAGATATCGCATCTATTTTTGCCGGCATTGGTCAATTTATTGGTTCCGTTGATAATAGCTGATTTTTGGTTATTCAAGAAAGGGACAAAGTTACGCCAAATCAGTAATTTATCGGCCGATGACATTTACATTGAACGTATTCCGAACAGATCAAGAATAATCATTTTTTGGATCGGGATTTCATCCCTTGCTTTTGTTCCAGTTTTTCAGACTATAACTCACCTGCCTGCTTTCATGTGCGTGTTGATTGGGTTGGTATTTTTATGGATATATACCGATTTAATGTATGGGCGGATAAACGATATCCGGGAATCGGACAAGTTGCGTATTCCAACGTTGTCCCGTTCGGTGGATTTGCCCACGATTTTCTTTTTCTTCGGCATCCTGATGTCGGTGGCCGCGTTGAATGTTGGCGGACAACTTTCGCTTTTTGCCGATGTTCTTTCCTCCAACATAAAGGAACCCTACACCATTAGTATAATCAGTGGTGCTATCTCGTCCGTTGTGGATAACGTGGCGTTGGTGGCAGCAACCATGGGAATGTATCCGGTAGTAGAAGCGTCGGCAGCGGCAACGCCGTACATGCAGTATTTTGTAGCTGACGGCGGTTTCTGGACTTTGCTGGCGTATTGTGCGGTGACCGGGGGCAGTATTTTCATCATCGGATCGGCTACCGGAGTAGCCGTAATGGGACTGGAAAAAATAAGCTTCGGTTATTTTTTCAAACGATTTACGCCGTTGGCAATACTGGGGTACGTTGCAGGCATTCTGCTGTTCCTGGCGATGGCGTAACCCGGAGTCAGTTCAACGATATTTCATCGATGAACACATAGCCTTTGCTCCCTTTTCCCGGATGCCATGCCGGCATAACCGTTGGTTTGACCGTCAGCCTGAAATAACGGGCGGTTACAGGATCGAAAGACAGCGTATGGACAGCAATGTCCGACCAATGTGTGGTGTTTGCATCCAGCAGTTTTTGACTGTTGACTATAGTGAATACTGAGTTGTTATCGGAGGATTCGAGAATAATTTCCGATGCATCAAAGATCCAGTCGCCGGTTACCACGCAGTTACGGATTTGAGCGGTTGAAATTTCCGTGGGTTCGAGCATATCGATTATGGCCACTATGTTTTCACCCTTGAAACCCATCCATTTTCCGGTTTTGTAATTCGTACTGTTCCCGAAAAGGCCGTCGACCAGCATGCCTTCACCGGTATACCTGTAGTTCGGGTCCGGTGTAGTTAGCAGTGTTATGGGTTTGTAGCTGGCTTTGCTTGCATTAATTTTTTCCGAGAGAACTTTGCTTGTGTTTCCACCTTCGCGGATAGCCATTGCTTTAATTTCTGTATTCTCCCGGATGGAGAATTTGCCGTCGTATTTTGTCGACGAAACGGCAGGAACCGTACCGTCGAGCGTATAATATACCGGTGCATTGTCAATGGTTGACAATTCCACATCGAGCGAATTGGTTTCGAAATTGGGAATCATTTTTGCCTGCACGTCGAAAACATGTGTTGCATAGTTGTAACCCAGCTTGCCGTACAGGTTGAGCAGTCCGGGTAGCCGGGTAAGGAATGCTTCGTAATTCTTCTTTTCGGGCTTTACCCATTGTGCTTCGGATAGCGCGGCGATACGGGGCATTACCATGTATTCCACGTAATCCGGCGTTTCAATGTATTCTGTCCACAAGTTAGCTTGTAGCCCCAGTATATGTGCTTTTTGTTTGTCTGTTAAAATTTCAGGTGCCGGTTCAAAGCTGTACACTTTCTCGATAGGGACATATCCGCCGATTGCCAATGGCTCTTCGTCGGTGTTCTGGGTCTGGTAATAGTCGAAATAGCAATAAGCGGTTGGTGTCATAATTACATCGTGTCCCATTTGAGCAGCCTGAATACCTCCTTCCATCCCACGCCAAGACATGACCGTTGCGTTTGGCGCCAGTTCCCCTTCCAGAATCTCGTCCCAGCCGATAATGCTTTTTCCCTTATTATTCAGGAATTTTTCGATGCGTGCAGTCACGTAGCTTTGCAGGTAATGTTCTGCTTTATGTCCTTCTTTGTCCTTTAGTTTTAATTCCTTTATACGAGCCTGACAATCGGAACACTCTTCCCATCGGACCTTGGGACATTCATCACCGCCGATGTGGATGTATTCGGACGGGAAAAGTTCAATCACTTCCGAAAGGACGCTTTCCAGGAAAGTGAAAGTTTCCTCTTTTCCCGGACAAAGAACATCGTCAAAAACTCCCCATGAACCCGCAACTTCGTACGGACCGCCTGTGCAGCCCAGTTCGGGATATGCAGCAAGGGCGGCCAACATATGTCCCGGAAGATCGATCTCGGGAATGACGGTGATGTACCGATCTTGGGCATATTTAACGATATCTTTAATCTCTTCCTGTGTATAAAAACCACCGTGAGGCTTTCCATCATATTCCCCTGTGTTTCTGCCCACAACAGTTTGTTCGCGCTGCGACCCGATCACCGTTAGTTTCGGATAGGCCTTTATTTCAATTCTCCATCCTTGATCATCGGTCAGGTGCCAGTGAAAGCGATTGATGTTGTGTAATGCCAGGATATCGATGTATCTTTTTACAAAATCTGCCGACTGGAAATGGCGTGCCACATCCAGCATCATGCCGCGGTAAGCGAACCGGGGTTCGTCTTTGATTTTCACGGGTTGGAAAACAATACGCTTTGCGTCTGCCGAAACAGATTTGCGCAACGTCTGTATCCCGTAAAAGACAGCAGCTTCACTTGCGCCCGTTATGGTTATGCTGTTTTCGTCGACAACTATTTCATAGGCTTCTTTATTTGAATGTTGGAGACCGATACCCAAAATGATGGCGTTCTTTTCCGGTGCCGCCGAGGTTATGTCCGGTTTTATTCCTGTGGATATATCCAGAAATTCCGCTAAGAATTCCGCGTTACGGTGCATCTTTTCATTCCCCTCCGGAAACAGGATTTTTACTGATGAGGACAAAACAAAAGGATTTCCTTCGGATGTCACGATTTCCGATGGCAACGGAATAACCTGGTAATTGGCAGACTCTGTGCTTTTTCTTTCCTTAAGTGAGCAGGAGGACAACAGGGCGATTACTGCAATAAGCACAGAGAGAATCTTGAATTTTTTCATTTCATTTTATATTTAAAACAGTCCGTGTGTCTTTTACTTTTTGGGCACTGGTAATCAATTGTTCAAATTCGTTGATCGTGATGTTTGTCCCCCCCATTGAAACGGCTGAGTTTTTGAATTTCATCTTACTTTCCACCGCCTCACGGGCAGAAAGATGAAATTCTACCGCCCCGGTTTCCCGGGCAATCGTTGCAATGTTGTTCTCGTTAATCCCGCTTCCCGGCATAATGATGATGCGCTCTCCGGCTTGTTGAACCAGTTTTTTCAATAACTCCACTCCTTGTTCCGCCTTGGGTTGTTGTCCCGAGGTGAGGATTCTGCTGCACCCCAGAGAAACAATGTCTTCAAGGCTTGCGAACGGATCACGGCATTGATCGAATGCCCGGTGAAAGGTTACGTCCATTTCCCCTGCAGCCGCCATTAACTCCCTGCAGCGTTCCGTGTCTACATCGCCCTCTTCCGTGAGACAGCCGATAACAATTCCGTCAACACCCAGTTTGCGACATATTTCGATATCTTTGAGCATGATTTTGTGCTCTAGCGCGGAATAAAGAAAATCGCCGCCGCGTGGACGGATAATTACGTTAAGCTTAATGTGCAACAGTTCCCGCGCAATGGCAATATCGCCGTATGACGGTGTTGTACCGCCTTCCGGTATTGCTGCACAAAGTTCCACCCGGTAAGCACCGCCTTTTTGTGCTTCGATACAGCTTACGGCAGAGTTAGCGCATATTTCGAGTTTATAATCCGTTTTCACAATTTAAGTTTCTATGAGTTGATTGTTGATCTATGTGGTTGAATATGAAACGAGTAAAAAGTATTTCTTCGTAATATTTTTTCAAAATGCGCGATTTACGCTGATGCAAAGATAACAATTGATTTCATTTTTATAAAATTTCTCGATAGTCTTGTTTTTGAGTCCGATTTTCTTTAATTTTACAGTCAATATGTAAGCAAAAGCGGAACATTTGTCCAGAAGTTTGTAACTCTAATGTCTAAATGTCTGATAAAGTGAAAATAACCTTATCCAGCGAATTGCCTCATTATCCTACCTTTAAAGAGGGTATTCGCCGTGCGCCCGACCGCGGCTTCCGACTGACACCTGCCCAGGCCGAAATCGCCTTAAAAAACGTTTTACGCTATATTCCGTGTGAATTGCATAAGAAGCTGGCTCCTGAATTTTTAGAAGAGCTATGGACCAGGGGGAGAATTTATGGCTACCGTTATCGTCCCGAAGGTGATCTGAAAGCAAAGCCGATAGATGATTATAAAGGAAATTGCGTGGAAGGAAAAGCTTTCCAGGTGATGATTGACAACAACCTCTGTTTTGATATTGCCTTATACCCATATGAACTGGTAACCTATGGCGAAACAGGGCAGGTTTGTCAGAACTGGATGCAGTACCGGTTGATAAAAATGTACCTGGAACAGTTGACACAAGAGCAAACGCTTGTGGTGGAAAGCGGACATCCGCTCGGATTGTTTAAATCCAAACCCGATGCACCGCGTGTGATTATAACCAATTCAATGATGATTGGTCAATTCGATAATCTCCCAGATTGGGAGATTGCCGCACAGATGGGCGTTGCCAACTACGGACAAATGACGGCCGGGGGTTGGATGTATATCGGTCCTCAGGGAATTGTTCACGGAACATTCAACACATTGCTCAATGCCGGAAGGTTAAAGCTTGGCATACCGCAAGACGGAGATTTACGGGGACACCTGTTTGTATCGTCGGGATTGGGTGGAATGAGCGGTGCGCAACCTAAAGCTGCCGATATTGCCGGCGCGGTATCCATCGTGGCAGAGGTGGATTATTCGCGGATAGAAACCCGTCATTCGCAGGGGTGGGTACACAAAATAACCGGAGACAAGCAACAGGCTTTCGCCTGGGCTCGTGAGTCGATGGCACACAAAAAACCACTTTCTATTGCATATCACGGAAACATTGTCGATTTGCTTGAATTTGCAGAGGCAAAAAATATCCATATCGATCTGTTGAGTGACCAGACCTCCTGCCACGAACCCTACACGGGCGGATATTGCCCTGCGGGAATCCCGTTCGATGAGCGTACCCGGTTGCTGGAAGAAGACCGAACCCGGTTTCATGAATTGGTGGATGCATCCTTGCGTCGTCATTTCAATGTCGTCAGAAAACTGGTTGCCAACGGCACTTACTTCTTTGATTATGGAAACTCGTTTATGAAAGCGGTTTACGATGCCGGCGTGATTGAGATTTCGAAAAACGGCGTCGACGATAAAGAGGGGTTTATTTTCCCTTCGTACGTGGAAGATATCATGGGACCCGAGTTGTTCGATTACGGTTATGGCCCTTTCCGTTGGGTGTGCCTGAGCGGAAAACACGAAGATCTGATCAAAACGGATAAAGCTGCCATGGATTGTATTGATCCTACACGCCGCGGACAAGATATGGATAACTGGATTTGGATTCGCGACGCGGAAAAGAATCGACTTGTTGTAGGTACTCAAGCCCGTATTTTGTATCAGGATGCGCTTGGACGCTTGAATATTGCATTAAGGTTCAACGAGATGGTGCGAAACGGAGAGATCGGCCCCGTGATGCTCGGGCGTGACCACCATGATGTGAGCGGCACCGATTCCCCATTCCGCGAGACTGCAAACATCAAGGACGGCAGTAACGTGATGGCGGATATGGCCGTACAATGCTTCGCCGGGAATGCTGCGCGGGGGATGAGCCTGGTGGCACTGCACAACGGAGGTGGCGTAGGTATAGGAAAAGCCGTTAACGGTGGATTCGGAATGGTGTGTGACGGCAGTGAACGCGTGGACGAAATCCTCCGCTCGGCAATGATTTGGGACGTTATGGGAGGTGTTGCCCGCCGTTCATGGGCAAGAAATCCAAATGCCATGAGTACCGTTCAGGATTTTAACCGGTCGTTTGTCGACGGTTATCACATTACCGAACCCTACCTGGTGGATGAGGAAATAATAAAGAATATCACAAATTACAAACAATAATTTTAAAAAGCTCTTTTCCTGGGGAGCAGGAGTCTTGATATGAACAAAATCATGGAATGCGTGCCTAATTTCAGCGAAGGGTGCGACAAAGAGAAAATTGAAAAGATCGTGGAATGCTTCCGCGCTAAAGAGAATGTAAAACTGTTGGATTATAGCAGGGATGAAGACCATAACCGGCTTGTTGTGACCGTTCTAGGCGAACCCGAAGAGTTGAAAAATGCCGTTATCCAAGCCGTAGGTAAAGCGGTAGAACTTATCGACATGAACCAGCACAGGGGACAACACCCCCGAATGGGCGCCGTTGACGTAGTCCCTTTTATTCCCATCAAGAACGTAACATCGGAGGATGCCGTAGCACTTTCAAAAGAGGTCGCACAAGCGGTTGCAGAGCGCTATAACCTGCCTGTTTTCCTGTATGAAAAATCGGCTTCGGCGCCCCATCGTGAAAACTTAGCGAACATCCGGAAAGGTGAGTTTGAAGGAATGGCGGAAAAAATAAAAAAAGAGGAGTGGAAACCCGATTTCGGACCCGCGGAACGTCATTCCACGGCCGGAGCTGTTGCTGTGGGGGCACGTATGCCTTTGGTGGCCTACAACGTGAACTTAGGAACCGGCAACCTTGAAATTGCTCAGGCAATCGCCAAAAAAGTGCGTTTTATCGGAGGTGGATTGCGTTTCTGTAGAGGAATGGGCGTGGCGCTGGAGGAACGAGGCATAACCCAGGTTTCCATGAACCTGACCGATTATACCAAAACGGCCATTTACAGGGCCCACGAACTGGTTCGTATAGAAGCTAACCGTTACGGTGTGCCTATTATTGGAGCTGAAATCGTAGGTCTGATACCCCTGGAAGCATTGGTAGATACTGCCGCATATTATCTTGGTCTTGAGAATTTTTCACTAAGCCAGGTACTCGAAACAAAACTGATGGAATAAAACGAGATTTACCTATGGACTGGATAGAACCTGTTGCCGCAGCTTTTGGCGTTTTGAGCGTTTGGTTTGCCCGGAAGGAAAATATTCTAGTCTTTCCTTTCGGAATCATAAACGTAGCAATTTATATCTACATCTGTTTTGCCGCCCGATTGTATGCGAACGCCGGAATTAACGTGGTTTACCTGGCTTCGAATGTTTACGGATGGTATTTATGGTCCCGTATCGACGGAGACAGCCGTAAATTACAGATCAAACACAATACTTCCAGGGAGAACATGATTTCCTGGACCGCAGTGGTAGTGATTTATGTAGCCCTTTTTTTTCTTTTGAGGTATGTGAACCGGACCGATACCGGTTACATTCAATCGTATCTGCCCTATATCGATTCCTTTAATACAGCATTTTTTTTGGTAGCTACCCTTTTAATGGCATTTAAAAAGCTGGAAAACTGGCAGTTCTGGATTATAGGTAATATTGTGTCAATCCCCATCTACGCGTCACAGGGATTGTATTTTACGAGCGCTCAATACGCTGTTTTTTTGGTTTTGGCGATACTGGGCTGGAAGGAATGGAAAAGGAAAATAAAGGGTAAATAAAAAAGATGAACAACCTTGTTGTAAAAAATGCTTCGCAAGTAGTTACCTGTAGCGGATTCACAGGGAAAAGAGGTAGGGATATGTCGGACCTGCATGTGATTGAGAATGGAACAGTCGTTATTACTGACGGTGTCATCTCTCACGTGCTGAAAGAGGGTGAAAGTCTTTCCGTAAACCTGTCGGATTACGAAGTGATTTGTGCGGAGGGTAAAGCCTTGCTTCCCGGATTTGTAGATCCTCACACGCATTTTGTGTTTGGCGGCTACCGGGAAGAGGAATTTGCGTGGCGGATGCGCGGGGACAGTTATATGGATATCATGAACCGCGGCGGCGGTATTGTAAATACTACACGCGCTACGCGCGCCGCTTCGGAAGATGAACTTTTTATTGCCGGGAAACAACGGCTTGACGCCATGATGCAGCTCGGTATCACTACCGTCGAAGGTAAAAGCGGTTATGGGCTCGATAGGGAAACCGAACTGAAACAGCTTCGTGTCATGCGGCGCCTCAACGACGAACATCCCCTGGATGTCGTTTCCACGTTCATGGGCGCGCACGCTACTCCTGAGGAGTGGAAAGGTAGGGAGGATGAGTTTATCGATTTCAACATAAACGAAATGTTCCCTTTGGTAGCACAGGAAAAACTGGCGGAATGCGCTGATATTTTCTGTGAAAAAAATGTATTTACTGTAGAACAATCGCGCCGCTACCTGACTGCAGCACGAGAATTCGGCTTCAAGCTGAAAATTCACGCCGATGAAATTGTACCGTTCGGAGGAGCCGAGCTTGCTGCTGAACTTGGTTGCCTGTCTGCCGACCATTTGCTGAAAGCATCGGACAAAGGCATTCGTGCAATGGCAAAGGCAGGAGTGGTTTCCACACTGCTGCCGCTTACGGCTTTCTCTCTACGCGAAAATTTTGCCCGTGCCCGGACAATGATTGACAATAACTGTATGGTTTCCTTGGCAACCGATTTTAATCCGGGCAGTTCGTTCAGCGCATCTGTGCCCTTGCTGTTTGCGTTGGCGTGTATTTACATGAAAATGTCGCCCGAAGAAGCAGTCACCGCTTTCACTATTAACAGTGCGGCTGCTGTCGGCAGAGCCGACAAAATCGGCAGCATCGATGTGGGGAAACAAGCTGACCTGGTGCTGTTGCAATTTCCGTCGTACAAATTCTTGCCCTATCACGTGGGCATGAACATTGTAGAAAAAGTTATCAAACGTGGACAGGTTCTTGTTAATCGTTAAATATCAGATTTTAAATAAATAAAATGAAACTACAGGATTTAACTTTAAAACAATTCTTAGAAAAAACTGCCGGGAATGAGCCTGTACCCGGTGGCGGAAGTGTATCGGCATTAAACGGAGCCATATCATCGTCATTGGTACAAATGCTGGCAAACCTGACTATTGGCAGGAAAAATTACACGGATGTGGAAGAACGGATGAAAAAAAATGCCGGAAGATTTGAAGAATTCAGGATGCATTTTCTGAACGATATCGATCGTGATAGTGAAGCTTATAACCTGGTTTTCGAAGCATTTAAGCTTCCGAAAGAAACAGATGAGGAAAAAGCATATCGTAACCAAAATATTCAGGAGGCGACCAAGATTGCCGCACTCGTTCCGATGGAAATTGCTGAGCGTGCTTTCGGAATGCTTGACCTCATTGTTGAAACTACCCGCAAGGGTAACAAAAATGCCATTACCGACGGCTGTGTGGCAATGATGACCTGCCGGACTGCCGTCTTGGGTGCGCTGCTGAACGTGCGCATCAACCTGGGAGGATTAAAGGATGCTGGATTCGTGCAAAAGCTGACAGACGCTTGCAATCGCATAGAAAAAGAAACAGAGGTAAAAGAAAAAGAGTTGACGGATTGGGTAAAAACACAACTATAAGTATAAAGTGAAAAATATCTATTATATCGGAAAAGATGAACTCACGTTCGACGACCTTGAACGGATCATCAATGAAAACATCAAACTCGAATTATCGCAGGAAGCCAAAGAACGTATTCAAAAATGCCGTGATTATCTCGATCGGAAAATGCAAAATCAGCAGGAACCTATTTACGGAATCTCCACCGGTTTTGGGTCCCTATGCAACCGCACCATTTCGAACAACGATTTGCATATGTTGCAGGAGAATCTGGTGAAATCACACGCGTGCAGTGTTGGGGAAGAAGTTAAGCCGGTGATTGTAAAACTGATGTTTCTGCTCAAAGCACACGCACTTTCACTGGGTTATAGCGGTGTGCAGGTAGCAACCGTTCAACGGATGCTCGATCTGTTCAACAACGATATCCTGCCTGTGGTCTACGATAAAGGCTCCCTGGGGGCATCAGGCGACCTGGCACCGTTAGCCAACCTGTTTCTGCCTTTGATAGGTGTGGGAGATGTATATTACAAAGGGCAGAAACGCGATATCGGTAGTGTGCTCGACGAATTTGGCTGGGAACCCCTTACTTTGAAAAGCAAGGAAGGGCTGGCATTACTGAACGGTACCCAGTTTATGTCGGCACACGGAGTGTTTGCGGTTATGAAAGCACAACGCTTGTCGAAACGTGCCGACCTGATCGCGGCTATTTCGCTCGATGCCTACGACGGACACCTGGAGCCTTTTGACGAGAAGTTACACCTTATCCGTCCACACCTGGGACAATTGGAAACGTCACAGAATATTACCCGGTTTCTGGAGGGTAGTGAATTGATATCCCGGGAAAAGAAGCATATACAGGATCCCTACTCGTTTCGTTGTATTCCGCAAGTTCACGGTGCCACCAAAGATGCTATCGCATACGTGAAATCGGTATTGTTTACGGAAATCAATTCCGTGACCGATAATCCTACCATCTTTCCCGATGATGATCAAATCATATCGGGCGGAAATTTTCACGGTCAGCCACTCGCCATTACTTTTGATTTCTTGGCACTCGCCCTCGCCGAACTCGGTAATATTTCAGAACGCCGGGTAGCACAACTGATCCTCGGGAACCGCAGTCTGCCCGAATTTTTAGTGGCTAATCCGGGATTGAATTCCGGATTTATGATTCCCCAATACGTGTCGGCTTCCATCGTAAGTCAGAACAAGATGTATTGCTATGCGGCCTCGAGTGATTCCATTGTATCGTCAAACGGGCAGGAGGACCACGTGAGTATGGGGGCTACATCGGCTATAAAATTGCTGAAAGTAATGGATAACCTTGATCTGATTTTATCGATAGAACTGATGAATGCTGTGCAAGCGATGGAGTTTCGTCGTCCGCTTAAATCGTCGCCTGTTATTGAAAAAACCATCAAAGAATACCGGAAAGAGGTACCCTTTGTAGAGGAAGACATTGTCATGTATAAGGAGATTCACAAAACCGTTGCGTTTTTAAACCGGTTGCACGTGGATGCGCTGTAAAAGAACGGTGATTTTTTTTATCTTTGCACATTCGAAACACTTTCATAACATAAAATAAAAATTAAATGGTAGAGAAAATTCACAGTACGCTTCGTGATTCTTCCGTGGCAAGATGGACCGCATTAATACTGCTGGCTTCCACAATGTTTGTGGCTTATATGTTTATCGATGTTTTGGCACCCCTGAGTACCATGCTCGAAACTTCGCTGAAATGGACGCCCGACACTTTTGGTGCGGTCGCCGGTTCGGAATACTTCCTGAATGTATTTGCTTTCTTCCTGATATTTGCCGGAATTATTTTAGACCGGATTGGTGTAAGGAAAGCTACACTTGTCTCCGGTTCCCTGATGGTAATCGGAGCGTCCATAAAGCTGTATGGCATCAGCGATTATTTTAATGCCGGAGGCTTCGGATACGATTTCTTCAACTCTTTCTGGACCGGGTTTCCTGCATCGGCAAAAGTGGCTTCGGTTGGTTTTGCTATTTTTGGTTGTGGGGTTGAGATGGCGGGAGTTACCGTTTCCAAAGGGATCGTGAAATGGTTTGCCGGAAAAGAATTGGCACTGGCCATGGGCCTGGAGATGGCTATTGCGCGGCTGGGTGTTTTTGCCGTATTCCGTTTGTCGCCGTACCTGGCTGAAAAGGGGGGCGTTTCACTTTCGGTAGGTGTGGGGACTTTGTTGCTCCTGATCGGATTGTTGACTTTCAGTGTGTACTTCTTCTTCGATAAAAAGCTCGATTCGCAAACCGATGCTCTCAGAACCGGTAATGAATCTTCCTCGGAAGAGGAGTTCAGGATCAGCGATTTAAAAGCTATATTTACGTCAAAAACCTTTATGGTTGTAGCCGGGCTATGCGTTCTGTTTTATTCAGCGATTTTCCCGTTTCAGAAGTTTGCTACCGGGATGCTCGAAAGCCGTTTGGGAATGACTACCTCCGAAGCGAGCGGCTTGTTTTCCTATTTTCCTATTGGAGCCATGATTTTAACACCCTTGCTGGGATGGTTTATTGATAACAAGGGGAAGGCGGCTACCATGCTGATGTTGGGGTCCCTGCTAGTGATTGTTTGCCATTTGATTTTTGCGCTTACACCGGAGGAAAACTTTACGTTTGCCGTGGCGTTAGGAGCTATCATTGTACTGGGTGTTTCGTTCTCCCTGGTTCCTGCATCGCTGTGGCCTTCAGTTCCTAAGTTGGTGGAAAACAAGGTTTTGGGATCTGCTTATTCCATCATATTCTGGATTCAGAACATCGGATTAATGCTGACTCCGGTTTTGATAGGATGGGCATTAAAAAGAAGTAACCCGGGTATTGCCGAACAGATTGCATCCGGTGAAGCTGTAAAATATAATTATACTGTTCCGATGCTTATCTTTGCCGGATTTGGAGTTGCAGCACTTTTACTGGCTTTCTACCTGAAAGCACTGGACAAGAAAAAAGGCTTTGGGCTGGAACTTCCAAACATTGTAAAGAAAGATCTCGATGCGACAAGCAATCCGGGCTGAAGCAGCGGGTAAGAAATACAGCGGCTCCAAACAAATGGAGGATTAAGTTGTTTTATGACAACTATGCAATTCCAACTTACATCCGAATACAGGCCTACCGGCGATCAGCCGGAAGCCATAAAGGCTTTGACAGAGGGACTCAGACAGAAAGTCCCCTATCAGACGTTGTTGGGAGTTACCGGTTCGGGAAAGACATTTACCATTGCCAACGTGATAGCACAATTGAACAAACCCACGTTGGTGCTGAGCCACAACAAGACACTGGCAGCACAACTGTACAGTGAGTTCAAAGGCTTTTTCCCAAATAATGCGGTGGAGTATTTCGTCTCTTATTACGACTATTACCAACCCGAGGCTTATATTCCAACTACAGACACTTACATTGAGAAAGACCTGTCCATTAACGATGAAATTGAAAAATTGCGTTTGGCAGCCACTTCATCGTTGCTCTCGGGACGAAACGACGTGATTGTTGTTTCGTCGGTCTCCTGCCTCTACGGGATCGGAAATCCGGAGGATTTCAACAAAACGACTGTGGATATCAGCGAGGGACAATTGCTGGAACGGGACCATTTCCTGCGGTTGCTTGTAAACAGCTTGTATTCGCGCGACGAAACCGCCGAATTCAGCCGGGGAAATTTCCGCGTGAAAGGGGATACGGTTGATGTTTTTTTGGCATACCACGATTATATCGTACGCGTAATCTTCTGGGGCGATGAAATAGAAAGTATCGAAACGGTCGACCCGCTCACGGGAGTGACCACCGAGCGCCTGAACTCCTACCGGATTTTTCCGGCCAACCTTTTTGTAACTACCAAAGAACGGATTTTTCGCGCCATAGATGAAATCCAAATCGATCTGGGAAAACAGGTGGAGTTTTTCCAGTCCATCGGAAAACCCCTTGAAGCCAAGCGCCTGTACGAACGTGTTACGTACGATGTGGAAATGATCAAGGAGATTGGGTATTGCTCGGGCATTGAGAATTATTCACGCTATTTTGACGGGCGTTTGCCCGGAACACGGCCTTTCTGCCTGCTCGACTTCTTTCCCGAAGACTACCTTACCGTTATCGACGAAAGCCACGTGACTATCCCTCAAATCCGGGCGATGTACGGCGGTGACCATTCGCGGAAGCTTAACCTGGTTGAATACGGTTTTCGCCTGCCTGCAGCCATAGATAACCGCCCGCTTACGTTTGAGGAATTTGAAGCACATACGCCTGAAATCATTTTTGTAAGCGCTACTCCTGCCGATTATGAATTGGAAAAATCGGAAGGGATTGTCGTAGACCAGCTGATCCGCCCGACGGGATTGCTCGACCCGCCCATTGATGTGCGCCCGAGTTTGAATCAGGTTGATGATTTGATGGAGGAGATTCAGCTGCGGGTAGAAAAAAATGAACGTGTCCTCGTAACCACACTCACCAAACGCATGGCGGAAGAACTGACCGATTACCTTTCACAGCACGATATACGTTGCAACTACATCCATTCCGACGTAGAAACACTCGAGCGCGTGAAGATTATGGATGATCTGCGAAGCGGGATTTTTGATGTGCTCATCGGAGTCAACCTGCTTCGCGAAGGATTGGATCTTCCCGAAGTTTCGCTTGTCGCTGTCCTGGATGCCGACAAGGAAGGTTTCTTACGGTCGCATCGTTCCCTGACACAAACCGCCGGGCGTGCCGCCCGAAACGTTAATGGGAAAGTCATATTCTATGCCGATAAAATAACCGACAGCATGCAAACGACTATCGGTGAAACTAACCGTCGGCGGGAGAAGCAGATAAAATACAACGAACAACACGGCATTACGCCACAACAGATAATAAAAGCCCGGTCATCCGCGCTAAACAAGGAGTATACGGTTACCGCCGGAGCCAGGGCATACGTAGAGCCCGATTACTATTCCATGGCTTCGGAACCGTTGCCCGAATATGCTACTGCAGACGATCTGAAAACAAAAATCGAACAGACCCGAAAGGCTATGCTGTCCGCTGCCAAAAAACTGGAATTCCTTGAAGCGGCGAGGTTGCGTGATCAGTTGATAAAATTGGAAGACGAACTTGCAGAGAAGTCTAACATATCTTCCGCATATAAATGAAATCAGACATTCAGATTGCAAGAGAGACACCGCTAAAAAAAGTAAAGGAAGTAGCAGAAAACATAGGTATCGACCGGGATGAGGTGCATAACTACGGTCCGTACATGGCAAAAGTGCCCTTGCGGTTAAAAAATCAGGAAAAAATTGACCAAAGCAAGCTGGTTTTGGTTACGGCTATTACACCCACCAAAGCAGGAATCGGGAAAACGACCGTTTCCATCGGCTTGGCATTGGGACTGAACAAAATTGGTAAAAAAGCCATTGTCGCATTACGTGAACCCTCATTGGGCCCCGTATTTGGAATGAAAGGAGGAGCTGCTGGCGGCGGATATGCCCAAGTACTTCCCATGGAGAATATCAATTTGCATTTTACCGGTGATTTTCATGCGATAACATCGGCTCACAACACAATATCGGCACTCCTGGACAATTATATTTTTCGTGTTCAGGGCACACCCCATGAGATCAAGGAAGTGCTTTGGAAGCGGGTGCTGGATGTTAACGATCGCAGTCTGCGCTATATCGTTACTGGACTTGGCCCGGGAAATGGAGTTCCGCTCGAAGGTGGTTTTGATATTACAGCAGCATCGGAATTGATGGCCATTTTGTGTCTGGCGGAAGATGAAGAGGACCTGCGCCGACGCATCGAAAATATTTTATTGGGTTATACGCGAGAAGATAAACCGTTTACGGTAAAGGACCTGGGTGTTGCAGGTGCCATAACGGTACTGATGAAAGACGCCATTCACCCCAATTTGGTACAAACGACTGAAAATACGGCAGCATTTGTTCATGGAGGCCCCTTTGCAAATATCGCACACGGTTGCAATTCGGTCTCTGCTACAAAAATGGCCATGTCGTATGGCGAGTATGTGATTACCGAAGCCGGTTTCGGTGCCGATCTGGGAGCGGAAAAGTTTTTTAATATTAAATGTAGGAAAAGTGGTTTGCAACCCAAACTAACGGTTATTGTCGTTACTGCGCAGGGACTGAAAATGCACGGCGGAACTCCCGAAGCCGATATCAGACAGCCTGACATGGAAGGACTGAAAAAAGGGTTGGAGAACTTGTCGAAACACCTGGAGAATCTGGCCTCTTTTGGTCAAACTGTTGTGGTGGCATTCAACAAATATGCTTTTGATACACAGGATGAAATAGATGCTGTGGCTGAGTTTTGTCGCCAACGTGGGGTTCGTTTTGCCGTAAACAATGCGTTTGTTGAAGGCGGGCAGGGAGCTGTTGAGCTGGCTAATGCAGTAGTGGAAGCCATTGAAAAAGAGCCGTCTCAACCGTTACAGTTTACTTATTCCGATGAAGATTCCATCCGGACAAAACTCGAAAAAATTGCACTTAATATTTACGGTGCACGGGACGTAGTCTTTAACGAAAAGGCATTAAGGCGACTGAAGAGAATAGACGATACTCCACTGGCAAAATTTCCGGTTTGCATAGCAAAAACGCAATTCTCGTTCTCTGCCGATCCAAAGGAGTATGGTGTAGCCAAAGGATTTCGCTTTAAGATCAACGATATTGTAATTAACCAGGGATCGGAGTTTATTGTCGCTATTGCCGGCGAAATGATGCGTATGCCTGGCCTTCCCGCCGATCCACAAGCCAAAAGGATTGATATTGTGAACGGAAAAGTGGAAGGATTGAGTTAGTT
>JALHIE010000134.1 GCA_022840285.1 Porphyromonadaceae bacterium | reverse complement strand
CCTCCGTTCTCCGGGAGTTCCCCATCGAGGCGGGTGTGGGGCCGTCTTTTTCCGTCCTCGACGAGCGGGAGGCGTTCCGGCTCCGTGAGGAGGCGATCGACGATCTAATCCACGGCGATCCGCCCGCGGAGTGCCGGGACGCGGTGATCGGCGCTCTCCGGGCCGTCGGGGCCTATGAACTGAAGAACTACCTCGAGGCGCTGTACTCCCGCCGCGGGGCTGCGGAAGCGTTCTTTGCCGCCCTCGTGGAGAGAGAAGAGGAGGTGCTCGACGCCTGGCGGACGGCCCTGGAGCGGCACCGGGAGGCGGCAGTTGCGGCCTTCTTTGACCGTGCCGCCCACTCTATCGAGACGCTTCGTGACCTTGCCGCCCGCTACCCGGGCGAGCGCGACCCGGCCGGGGCCTACCTCCGGGCGGTCGAGCCCTGCCTCGCCGGCGAGGTTGCGGTCGCCGAACTTGCCGATGTTCACAACGAGTCGCGCTTCCGCAGGAATATGGGGCAGAAGAAGAACTGGGCGGGGGACGACCTCAAAAACCTCCGGGAGGCCTACGGCATCCTCGATCGCTGCCTCAAAGACCACGGGCATGCCTGCTCGCTCACCCTTGATGCGGCCGACCCCTTCACCCGGGCGACGCTTGACTTCCTCCGCGACCTCGGGGTGGTCTTTAAGGCCTTCCTTGACTCGGTCGAGGCGGAGAAGCGGCGGATGAACGCCCTCGACTTCGATGACCTGGTGAACCGCACCCACCGGCTCTTTCGCGACCGGGAAGATATTGTTGCGGCGCATTTTAGGAGCCGGTTCCGGTTTATCCTGGTCGACGAGTTCCAGGATACCGATCCCATCCAGATCGCCATCATCCACACCCTCCTCGGCGATTCCGCGAACCTGTTCGTCGTCGGCGACCCGAAACAGTCCATCTACCTCTTCCGGGAGGCCGACGTTACGCAGTTTGGGCATACCCGCGACCTGATCGAGCGGGACCTCGGGGGGGAGACGGTCGCGCTCGACGTCAACTTTCGGAGCACGCCTGAGGTCGTTGGGTTCACGAACGCCGTCTTTTCCGCCCTGATGGCGGAGGCCGGCCGGCCCTGGGAGTTCCTCTACGAACCGCTGCATGCGTTCCGCCGAAACGATGCCGGTTCGGTCGAACTCCTCCTCAGCCAGAAGATCAGGGACCGGGCGACCGGCCGCCGGGCCGAGGCGGAGATGGCGGCAAGGAAGATCCGTTCTCTCGTCGAGCGTGGGGAGAAGCGGATTTCCCACGACGGGGAGGTCCGGCCGGCAGGCTACGGCGACGTCGCCGTCCTGCTCGAGCGGCGGACGAACCTCGCCTACTACGAGTGGGCGCTCGCCCGCTACGGCGTCCCCTACCACGTCCATGCCGGTCTCGGGTTCTACGACTGCCAGGAGGTCTACGACCTCTACAACATCCTCCGGTTCCTCGCAAACAACCTGGACGACGCGGCGCTCTACGGCGTGCTGCGCTCACCCTACTTCGGGTTCTCCGACGCCCGGCTCTTCCATATCGCCCGGTTGCCGGGGAATTCTCTCTGGGAGCGGCTGCAGGCCGCGGCGGAGCCTGCGGCGGCGACCCTCCGGGGCTGGCTCTCGCTCTCCCGCAGGCTGCCGCCCGCCCGCCTCCTCCGCCGGATCGTCGACGAGTCGGGGATCTTTGTAGTTTTCGGCGGGACGGCTGGCGGCGAGCAGGCCGCGGCGAACGTTGAGAAACTGATCGCCCTTGCAAGGGATGCCGAATTCTCCACACTTCCAGAGTTTGTCGCAGAACTTGGCCGTTGTATCGACGACGCACAACGGGAGGGGGATGCTCCCCTCGACTTCGCCTCCACGGACGCGGTCTCGATCATGACGGTGCACGCCGCGAAGGGGCTTGAGTTCCCGGTCGTCGTCGTTCCCGACCTCGCAGAGACACCCCGGTCCGGCGGGGGCACGATCATGGTGGAGGAGGGGTTGCTGCTCGGGGTCTCGATACCGAACCCGGCAAACGATCACGAGCGCGAGGAGACGCCCATCCTCCGTCTCCTCAAGGACGAGTACCGGCAGCAGGAGGAGGCGGAGCGTAAACGGCTCTTCTACGTTGCGGTCACCCGGGCAAAAGATCACCTCATCCTCTGCGGGGAGATGCCGGACGCGGCCCCGGAGAGCCTCGCGGACGGGAAGACCCGGATGGCCTGGCTCGCGCACTGCCTCGGGCTATGCGACGAGGTCTACGCCCGGGGCGAAGCCGTCATCGAGACGCTCCGCATCCCGCTCACCCTTGACCCCGCGGCAATCCCGGTCGACGTGCAGGAGATCGCCCCGGTCTGCCTGCCGGTTCCCGACGACATCCCCGCGCCGGAGGTTCCGGCGTGCATCCATTCCAACGGGAAGAGGGAACGTGCCTACTCGGCAAGCGAGGTTGAGGCGTACCTCCGCGGCCCGGCCTCCGCCGGAACGACCAAAGATGACGCGGTGACCCGCGGTTTGGTCGTCCACGAGGTCTTCCGCGGCCGGGATCCCGTCGCGGTGCTGCGGCGGTACGGGCTGGACCCTGCCCGGGCTGCGGAGTTCCAGGAACTCTACGCCCGGTTCCTCGCGTCCCCCCTGATGCAGGGGATTGTTCGCGACCACCGCGAGGTGCCGTTTTCGGTGCGGGTGAACGGAATCGCGTTCAGGGGTGTCATCGACCGGCTGGTGCAGCGGCAGAACGGCACCTGGATGCTCATTGACTACAAGACCGGGACGCCGGGGGACGCCGGGGAGTATGCGATCCAGATGGCGATCTACCGCCGCGCCGCCGCCCGGATCCTCGGGGCTCCGGTCACGCCCTACCTCTACTTCGTCGATGCCGACCGCTGGGCGGAGATCGAGGTGGACGAGGAGTTGGTCTTCGCCGAGATCGCCCGTGCGGTCAGGGGGATCGAAGAGGAGAGTTTTTGACGGCGGCGCGGTCTCGCCGCGAATCCGAAAGAGATAGAGGTTG
>JALHIE010000024.1 GCA_022840285.1 Porphyromonadaceae bacterium | reverse complement strand
AAGGCGTAACATCTGTTCGCCTTGTTTCTCTATAGCAGAAAGGTAATATTTTTCTTCATCGTGCGGAACTTTTTTGTTCTGCAACTGCCTGCTGTGTCCCAGGATTATGGTTAGTGGGGTCCGAAACTCGTGAGTGATGTTGGTAAAAAAATTTGATTTAACCTTATCTATTTCACGCAACGTTTTATTTTTCTTTGTACGTTGTAAAAAAGCGTACCACAACGTCACGGACAGGGATATCAACAACAATAACGCTGCTGCGGATGCCGTAAGGATAATTCTTGTTTCACGTACCTGCATCTCTTTTTCCCTGTTTAGTTGATCAATAAACTTCAAATTCTTTTCACGTTCATAATTGATTCGTATGTCTGTCACCTGATTATTCTTCTGTATGCTAAGAATACTGTCCTGGTACATTACACTCAACTTATTGTTCTCGAGCGCATCTTTGTATCTTCCGATCCGGCTGTAGTACATCTCGTACAAGGCATATACTTCCGACAAATGTTCGGGAGACCTGATCTCTTCGGCTGTAGCTTTTGCTTTTTCCAGGTACTTGATCGCTTCACCAAAATTATTCAACTTAAGATTGATCCGGGAAACAGCCAGACAAGATACAAGCCAGTGCCATTTATCATCCATTCCGTCCATCACGACGTAAGCTTTACGAAACTCGTCTTCCGCTTTACCGAATTCATTTTGATCTTCGAAAATTTCTCCAAAATGTGTGTGACAAAGGCCGATTCCCAATTTAGAGCCGATCAATTGATTCTTAATCATAGAAAGATCGTAATAATAGAACGCTGAATCATACTGCTTTCTCATTTGGAAAATAGCTCCTAAATTGGCATAGTTTATAGCCTGCCCCAGGTTACTCTCTATAGTGACTTCTCCCTTGAGCGCTTCCCTGAATTTACTTTCGGCTTCGTTAAAATCATTGATCGAAAGAGCGATGTTCCCAATTCCATTCAGGGCCATCACCCTGTTTTTTTGGTTCACCTTATCGTTGACATTGTAAAAGTTTTCTGTAATCTGAAGAGCCTGATAGTGGTAATCAGACGCTTCGGGGAGGGCACCGATCCTTCTTAGGTTGGTTCCAATGTTGTTGTATGCTTGTGCAATATAGATCGTATCCTTCAATAGGAGCGCAGCGTTCAACGATTGCTGGTGATAGTCGATTGCGCTGGAAAAGTCGGATTGCGCCCGATACCTGTTACCGAGCTCACAACTGGTAATATAAATACCGGTATAATTTTTGGATATCATGTAGTTGTTCAGCAGGAGCAATACTGAATCGGCTGAAAAGTTGCGGGAATATACTTTTTTCTCCAGACTGTCCTTGAATGCACTGCCCTCGGTAACGGTATTTCCTGTTCTCGCACACGAAACAACTGCCAAACAGTTAGCTGAGTTAACTGCTGGCGGGAAACATGAACGTATTTTACCAATAAATTCATTATTTTCCGTGTCTCTTGGCGGTAAACAACAGATATCCGCATCGTTGCAAATGTAATAAAAAAAAGCTGATAAACGCAAATTTTATCAGCTTTTAAAAAAATTTATTCTGTATATGTTATTCTGCTACTACCTCAAATGGAATTTCAACAGACACTTCTTTGTGCAACTTGGCAACGGCAACGTAGTTTCCTACTTCTTTTACCGCATCTTTTATCACAATGCTTTTTCTCTCCACATCAAAACCCTTTTCTTTCAATGCATCGGCAATCTGAATGTTGGTAACCGACCCAAAGATCGTTCCGGTGGAACTGGTTTTTGCACCGATGGTAAGGGATACTCCTTCCATTTTTTCGGCCAGGGCCAAGGCGGTTGCTTTAATTTGTTCCAACTTATGAGCTCGTTGTTTCAGGTTTTCAGCCAACACTTTTTTCGATGATTCGGTAGCAATAATAGCTTTTCCCTGTGGAATAAGATAGTTGCGGGCATATCCTTTCTTTACGTTTACTATGTCGTCTTTGTAGCCTAAATTCACTACATCTTCCTTTAAAATTACTTCCATAACTTTTCCTCCTTCTTTTTATTTCATTAAATCGGTTACGTACGGAAGCAAAGCTATGTGACGTGCTCTCTTAACTGCTTGCGCGATACGACGTTGAAACTTAAGCGATGTACCTGTTATTCTGCGTGGAAGAATTTTCCCCTGCTCATTCAGGAACTTTTTCAAAAATTCGGGATCCTTGTAATCGATATACTTGATTCCATTCTTTTTGAAACGACAATACTTTTTCTTCTTAACATCCACCGATACGGGAGTCAAATATCTGATTTCTGATTGTTTAGCCATCTTTTAATCCTCCTTTTCCTCTAATTCAACTTTTTTTCCCACCTTAGCGGTATCCTGAGTACGTGCTTCCTGCTTCTTACCGCCTTTGTTGTTTCGTCTTTTCTCAGCATACTCAAAAGCAAAATGATCCTGCTTGATAGTTAAGAAACGAATTACACGCTCATCGCGACGGAAGTTTACTTCTAATCTGGCAACCACTGACGGGTCAGCCTTGAATTCCAGAAACGTATAAAAGCCGGTTGTTTTTTTGTCGATGGGGTAAGCCAGCTTACGTAATCCCCAGTTTTCTTCGTTTACAATTTCAGCCCCTTGGTCCGTGAGGAGGTTCTTGAATTTTTCAACCGCTTCCTTCATCTGTACATCAGACAAAACGGGAGTCAAAATGAAAACGGTTTCGTAATTGTTCATACTAAAATGAATTAATTATTAATGATTTAAACCGAAAAATTATTTTTCGGACGGCAAAGATACGATAAAATACGCTAAAAACAAAGTCCTAAGGCTAATAAAAAGATAAAAGACTGAAATTCGCACACTATTCGGATAAAGGAAACAGAGATAGTGACCGTCGTTTAACCGGACAAAACAACTTCTGGAATAATACATTCACGAAAAAAGCTACTTTCTATACGACACTTTCCCAAATCCGGCAGCGAAGTTCAAATCCTTTAGGAATAAAAATAATCATGGAATCTGTTGTATACGGTACCTTTCTTGTCTCCGCGTAGACGCAATTTCACCGTCCGAATCAAAAATCATAAACATGTGGGGAGAAAAATTCATGTCGCCGGCATCTCCGAAAGTTAAGTCGATAAGACGATGCCGATTGCGTAAAAAGCCGTATTTTTGTATCTTAAAAAATCACAGGGATGAAAAAAATTCACGATTACGAAATCATGTCGCCGGCAGGTTCCTACGAATCACTGACAGCTGCCATTCAGGGAGGGGCTGATTCTATCTATTTTGGTATCGAGGGGCTGAACATGCGTGCCAAGTCGTCCAACAATTTCACCGTGGAAGACCTGCACAAAATTGCGGAGATCTGCAGGGAAAACAAGATAAAAGGTTACCTGACCGTCAATACCATTATTTACGACAACGACATGGAGCTGATGCGAAAAGTGGTGAATGCGGCCAAGGAAGCCAATTTATCGGCAATCATCGCAGCAGACGTGGCGGTGTTGATGTATGCCCGAAGCATTGGGGTTGAAGTGCACTTGTCCACCCAGCTGAATATCACCAACACCGAATCGTTACGGTTTTACGCCCAGTTTGCCGATGTGGTGGTGTTGGCTCGTGAACTCAATCTCGATCAGGTAGCTTCCATTCACAAAGACATCATCGAACAGCAGATAAAGGGTCCGTCGGGCGATCTGATACGCATAGAAATGTTCGCGCACGGTGCTTTGTGTATGGCCGTTTCAGGCAAATGCTATCTAAGCTTACACGAAAAAAATCTGTCGGCAAACCGGGGAGCATGCAACCAGATTTGCCGCCGCGGATATATCGTAAAGGACAAGGACAGCGAAATTGAGCTGGAAATTGACAACGAGTACATCATGTCTCCCAAAGACCTCAAGACTATCCATTTCATGAACAAGATGATGGATGCGGGTGTCCGGGTCTTTAAAATTGAAGGCCGTGCCCGCGGGCCGGAATATGTCCGGACGGTAACCTCGTGCTACAAAGAAGCGGTTCAGGCCTACTGCAGCGATACGTTCTCGCGGGAAAAAATCGATGCATGGAATGAAAAGCTGGCTACCGTCTTCAATCGCGGCTTCTGGGACGGGTATTACCTCGGCCAACGGTTGGGCGAGTGGACGCACCGGTACGGCTCAGGTGCAACGAAAAGAAAAGTCTACGTAGGCAAAGCCATTAAGCATTTCGGAAACATCGGCGTTACGGAATTTTTGGTGGAAGCCCAACCGGTTAAAGAGGGCGAAGAATTGTTGATTACCGGTCCGACCACCGGCGCGGTTTTTGTGACGGCGGAAGATATCCGAGTCGATTTGAGGCATGTTTCCGAAGCCGTGAAAGGCGATCACTTCTCGATAAAAACGCCCGATAAAATCCGCCCGAACGACCAGCTTTACAAAATGGTAAAGGCGGAACGCCGTGGAACGGCTCACGAACGTTAAACCCTCTCGCAACGGTCTTCTTTCCGGCAGTGCAACGGAACTATATGCCTGTTCACAGCCAGTTGCTTATACACACGGGAGCCCAACCGGGTAATTTTCAATATCCAGAAAACCGGAACAAGCAACCAGAACAGCGGAAGCCGGATGATAATCCGATAGAGCGAATCGTATCCGTACTTCCATATTCCTTTGTGAACAGATGCCAATTGTTCTTCCGCCAAACCCGGATTCAACCCGGCAGCATTGTTCGTATGCTCTTCATTACGTAACTCTCTACATGAGATAAGATTAAACCAATCCAACTGACGGATCAGGTTCATGAACCGGATGCAGTTTTTGCACCAATTATCGTAGTAGACAGTCATTCCGACAATTGTTTGAAAAAATCCCAAATCACTATTCCCGCCGCGACCGAAACATTCAGTGAGTGCTTGGTACCGTATTGCGGAATTTCAATGCAGTTGTCCGAAGCATCAACAACTTCCTGTTGCACGCCATGCACTTCATGTCCAAGGACAACGGCGTATCTTCCCTGCCGATCCAGCTTCAGGGTTTCCAACGAAAGGCTGTTCCGGGTCTGCTCTATGGAAAAAACGGCATACCCGTTCTTTTTCAATTCTTTAATCGCCGAAATAGGTTCCGCAAAATACCTCCATTTTACCGAATCTTCAGCACCCAGTGCCGTTTTATGAATTTCGGCATCGGGCGGTGGGGCGGCAATGCCGCAAAGGATAATCTCTTCTACCCTAAAAGCATCGCCTGTGCGAAAAACCGAACCGATGTTGTGCCGGCTGCGCACATTGTCCAACACCACCACCAAGGGAATTTTGGGTGCGTCCCGAAATTCTTCGATACTTATTCTATTGAGTTCCTCAACGTTGAGTTTTCTTCGTTTCATATCATTTGAAAGAGATTCCTATGCCACCGCCGGGATACCAATGATTCTTGGGTTTTTCTTGAAAATAGAGAAAATGCCTGTCATTTTCCAAAGAGAATTTCGACAACTGATCTGTACAGTGAGCGTTATCACCTAAAATTATACCTTTTTCTCCCAGGAGAGGTTTTACTGTATTGTATTCTCGGTACTCATAATGAGAAGAGTGGTCGCTGTCGTTGATAAAAATATCAATATTTTCCTTGAATCCGGATAAGCTATCAATCGAATCGCCGTAAAGAATTTCCCCTACTTCTTTATATTTACCGGTGAGTAGAAACCCGGCCTTGGGATTTATATCTGTTCCGAAATACCTTCCATAAAAACCCTCTTTCTTGTTTTCCAATAGTGCCGAGCAAATTAAAACTGATCCCAATCCTTTGTCAACACCCGTTTCTATAACTATTTTAGGTTTTAGAATCCTTACAAAGGCATACCATCCTAATCTCCGGCCAAAACGAACCTCTTTATCGGTAAATTTCTTCTGATCAGAATTTTGTATGGTTGTTTGAATATGCTGTATTAGTTCCTTATTCTGCTGTGCTTCACTAAAATAGCCAATAATAGAACTAAAATTAGATTTTGTAATAAATGCAATTGTTTGAGCTAAATAATTGAGGTTTTCTTCGGTAAGATGATAGGTGTAATTTGTATCTTCTTTTGAATTGATTACCCAGCGAATCATTTGCAGATACTTATCAAAAAAGTAATTCTTTGATGCATAGTTAAATCTGCGAAGTGCGTTTACGGATCTTACATTTTTTAATAGTTGTAATATTCTTCTCATAGTTTTAAATATTTACAATTGCCCTTACCACAAACCAAACGTGATGCAAAAACGTGGAAACCTGTCCGTAATACTTCACCATAATCCGGTAGCGCTCCTTGAGCGAAGCTTTCCGGTTAGCCGTAGTTACTCCTTCGTCCAGGTAATTGATAAGCGTCAGGTGCGTATTGTGGATGCGGCGGGACTTCTTCATCAGGCGGATGCACCAGTCCACGTCAGCAGAAAAGCGATAGTTCAGGTCGTAAGGTTCAAAAATCGTTCTTTTGACAATAAATGCTTGATGGCACACCAGCATTCCTTGCTTAAAGCTTTCCCAAGAGAGCGTTTCAGGAGCTTTTAAACGTCGCATGCGCAGAAACGTTCCGTTATTATCCACAATGGCCGTTTCGCCATACAAGATGTCGGGGGCGGAGGAGAGTTGGAAAGAATTCATCATTTTTTCTACTGTCTCCGCCAGGAAAAACATGTCACCTGCATTCAAAAAACACAAATAGTCGCCCGTTGCCATCGTTACGGCTTTATTCATGGCGTCGTACAACCCACTATCCGGTTCACTTATCCATTTCAGTTTGGGATTCTCGTACAGCTGGAGATACGTTTGTTCGCGAACACTTTTCAGCGTCCGTTCCAACGTTTTTCCTGCGTTGTAGGTAACGGTTATTACGGAAAGCGATTTCATTTGCGGGCGTAGACAGCAATAAACGGTGAAAGGAACCGCCCTTTTACCGGAAAAAGTTTAACGGCATAACTCAGCAGTTTTATCCATCTTCGGGTACGCCTATTTTCGGGTTTTGGTTCCAGCCAAAGCATCGGCTTCCCCAGGTAATCAATTTCGACATCCTTCAAGTCAAACGCCTGCATAATTCGTTGCAAACGAGCAATTTCCATCGATGACAAGTTGTGCGCATACAGGTTTTCCTTATCAAACCGTTGTTGTATTTTTCCGTTCAACCCGAGGAAGTTAGGAATCAGCACAAGCAAATGCCCGTTTTCCGAAAGCAGGTCCACGTGCCGTGCAATCACATCCCGCGTGTCTTTAAAATGCTCGATGAATCCCGATGAAAAGACTACATCGTACTTTTTTTCAGACGAAAATTTGAAAAAATCGGTATCGATACACCGGATCGTGTGCTCCGGAAGATTATTGACCGTTTCAAACTTACGGACAATACCGGTATTCATATAAAAATCGAGTACGGTAACATCCGGGATACCGTGCTTGTAAAAATAAGCCGCGAATACCCCCGGGAATCCACCAATTTCGATAAAACTTTTGGCTCCGTCAAGTCTAGGAATAAATTTCCCGAAAACCACTTTTCGAGGAATTTTATCGAATTGATAATTCGTCCAGTACGTCTCCCAATGAGACAGGTCGGTAATATTATTGGGGTTGTTCAGCATAAATCGTTAAATAGCGATTGACAATTATTTCCTCCGCGTACTCCGACAACACTTTTTCACGGGCATTTTCCGAAAGCAGCCGGGAGTCAGCCTCAAAAAGAGTCCATTTCAATCCGTTGGCCAAGTCCACAGCATTTCTATATTCAGCCACATAGCCGTTTTTCCCGTGGTCGATCATTTCAGGGATTCCTCCGGTGTTGAATCCAACACAAGGCGTACCACAGGACATTGCCTCCATAAGGGTATTCGGTAGATTATCCTGTAGCGAGGGGGTCACAAAAACATCGGCAGCGTTATAGAAATCCGGCATTTTATCGGAAGCGACGAATCCGGCATTCACAGATAAACCCGGCAATTGCCGTGCGATTTCGTCCCCGTTCGTCCCGGCAATCAAGAACAGCACCTCTTTATTGTTAATCCGTTTACCGGCTTCTATCAGGTAATTCATACCTTTCCGTTTATCCGAAGCTTTAACCGCGGCAAACAAGATAATCCTTTTATCCGTGGGCAAGCCCAGTTTTTGTTTCGCTTCGGTCTTGTCACTGGGAAAGTATTTCTCCGTATCGATGGGGTTTGGAATGGAAACGACGTTGTGTCCGTTTGTGAGCTGGCTTTTCTCTGCCAACTTTCCAAGCCACTGGCTACAGGCCACAAAATCTATTCTTCCCCGAGCATAAGTCGCTTTTTTTTTCCGAAAAATCCGGTAAGAAAGATCGTTCTCCGATAAGCTCTTCAAATATGGACAACTCCCGCAGGAGTGATGAAAGCGGGTACACGTTCCGGCATAATGGCAGATTCCGGTAAAAGGCCACATATCGTGCATCGTCCACACCACCTTTTTGCCGGAAGCAAGAATCTTTCCGATTTCGCTAATCGATAGCATCCCCTGATTGATCCAGTGCAGGTGAATGATATCGGCGCGCTTAAATTCGGGAAGTCCTGTTACGGAAACACCGGTGCTGGCAATGGAAACATCAAAAAGGTCCTCCCGCGATAACCGGTTCTGCAAAAATATTTGTCCGCGCTCCCCATAAAAATACAGGCTGTTTTGAATTTTGCTGCCTGCTTGTATAATGCGTTCATTGCCGGAACGTTTATCGCGCGCCAGCATCACCACCTCCAGCCCCCTGCCACGGAGGGCATTCATCAACCGGAAAGCGGCAATGGCTGCTCCGCCGTTAACATCGGATGTACTGATTATAAGTACGTTCATGCTATTTCGAACATTTTCTCAACAATACGCTCACATGCCCTCCCGTCTCCGTAAGGATTGATTTTGGCTGACATGGAATAGTAATAGCTACCGTCCGACAAGAGCCGGGAGGCCTCTGACACAATCCGGCCGTAGTCCGTTCCGACCAACCTGACCGTCCCGGCTTCCAACGCTTCGGGACGCTCCGTGGTATCCCGCATGACCAGAACAGGCTTACCTAAGCTTGGAGCTTCCTCCTGAATACCTCCACTATCGGTCAGGATCAACCTGCTCTTTTCCATCAGATAAACAAACGGCAGGTAGTCCAACGGTTCTATTAAATGGAGATTTTCCTTCTTATCATCGTTGAATACCTCATGAATGGGTTCGCGCACATTCGGGTTAAGGTGCATCGGGTAAATGAAATGAATCTCGGGGTATTTTTCCGACAATGTTTTTATTGCCTGGCAGATGTGGGCAAACCCTTCACCAAAATTTTCCCGCCTGTGTCCGGTAATTAATACAAGCTGCGGGGTGGCGCTGTATACTACTTTCTCGGGTAATCCGCTCCGGATTAAAGTACCGTTTATTTCTTCCTGGAGGTTTTTATCGGTTTTTATTTTTTGGGTAACCCAATACAATGCGTCGATAACCGTGTTTCCCGTTACCGAAATGCTGTTTTCTCGAATCCCCTCATCCAACAGGTTCTGCCTGCTTAAGGGAGTGGGTGCGAAATTGTATGCGGCTATACGACTGGTTATTTGACGGTTAATCTCTTCGGGCCAGGGGCTATACATGTTGTGTGTCCTCAGCCCCGCTTCGATATGAACCACCGGGATCTTCTGGTAAAAAGCGGCCAGCGCGGTTACCGCGGAGGTGGTTGTGTCGCCGTGCACAACCACCCAGTCTGGTTGCGATTGCTTCAGCACGTCCCGCATCCCCGTTAATATGCTGGATGTTATGTCGTACAAGTCCTGATTGCTTTTCATAACATTCAGATCATAATCGGGTTTAATCTCAAACAGGCGGAGAACCTGATCCAGCATTTGCCGATGTTGTCCGGTTACACAGACAAGAGCATGAAATTTATCGGGATATTGCTGAAACCTCATAATCAGCGGAGCCATCTTTATGGCTTCGGGACGTGTTCCGAAAACAAGCATTATTTTTTTCCGCATATCCTTATTTTTTTAAAACCCCGCAGAAATCAAGGATTATTTTGTCATCCCTGGAAATCAACTGCTTAAATTCTTTGTGAGCCACCAGAAAAGCAACTATATCGGCCGTTTCATAAGCTTCCGCATAATCGGTAAGTTTAAACACCTTATGGGTTTCTATGTTGGGTTCAACAATTAAAAAATCAGCGTTGTTGTGTCCCTGCATTACTTTCGATACAATATATTTGGCGGGAGATTCCCTCAAATCCTCAATATTTGGCTTAAAAGAGAGTCCCATCAACGCCACAACGGGCTCCCGGCCTTCGCGCAAATTGAAGTCTTTCATCGTGGAAAGAATTTTTTCCGAACACCAAAAAGCTTTGTAATTGTTTATCTCCCGGGCCTTTCCTATCAGTTGCGACTCTATCGGGAATTCGGAAGTGATGAAGTAGGGGTCTACGGCAATACAATGCCCGCCCACCCCGCTTCCGGGTTGAAGAATGTTCACTCGAGGATGTTTATTGGCTAATTCAATTAGCTCCCAGACATTGATACCGGCTTTCTCGCATATGATGGAAAGCTCATTTGCAAAAGCAATCTGCACATCGCGTGAAGCATTTTCCGTCAGCTTGCACATTTCGGCAGTGCGGGCATTTGTCTTGTACAGGGATCCTTTCACAAAATGGCTGTAGAAACCGGCAGCTTTTTCCGATGACCTTGCGTCTATACCTCCTATTACCCTGTCGTTTTGAATCAATTCGTAAACGGTATTCCCCGGCAGCACCCTTTCAGGACAATAACTCAAATAAATTTTATCTTTTAACTCAGGCCTTTCTGAAAAAATCAGCCCTGCCATCTTTTCTGTAGTGCCCACAGGGCATGTTGACTCAATAATGCACAAGTCGCCTTCTTTCAGGTAGGGTAGAATGGTAGTAACGGCAGATTCCACGTAGGAGATATCGGGTTCGTGGTTTCCTTTAAACGGAGTAGGCACCACAATGACGTAAACATCACTTGTCAGGGGCTCGGGAGATGCCTTAAGATTTCCGCTGGAAGTGACCTTTTTGCATATCTCGTCCAATCCGGGTTCTGAAAAATGAACTTTCCCGGAATTCACGCTTTTCACTACTTCGGGATTAATGTCCACACCGGTCACTTCAAAACCGTTATCAGCAGCGATAATTGCTGTTGGCAAACCTATATAACCCAGTCCGATAAAACAAGCTTTCATATACTAATCCATTAATTCAGCTACAAAAATAAGCGGAAAATTTCTAACTAACACTTAACGCGGG
Source organism: Porphyromonadaceae bacterium (assembly GCA_022840285.1). GTDB lineage: Bacteria > Bacteroidota > Bacteroidia > Bacteroidales > Dysgonomonadaceae > Petrimonas. The sequence continues at coordinate 15,550 of JALHIE010000024.1, read as the reverse complement.
CGCATATACCCATTTTCGTTGACGGGCAAAAGCCGGATCAAACCGACAAGATGGTCCTGTAAGCGTTTATATACCTATCGCTGACCGTATCCAGGTTGACCCTGTTTCTGATGATTTCGAAAGAGCGTTCCCCCATTCTTTTTCTTAAGCCGGGATCATTAAACAGTGCGATGATTTTCTCGGACAGATCTGCAGCATCGTTTTCCCGGAAAAAATATCCATTAACCCCGTCGCAAACCAGATCTTGTTCGGTGCCGTCACACACCGAACAGATTACCGGAAGAGAAAAGGTCATGGCATCGTTGATGGACAATCCGCCCATTCCTGCCAAAGCATAAACCGACGAAGCCAGGAAGTATTTTCCTATTAACGCGTTGTCATAAACCCCTTTGGTGAAAATAACCCGACTGTCGATCTTTAAGTCGCAGGCCTGTTTTTTCAAATTTCTCATTTCGGGGCCATCTCCCACGATAAGCAACTCTGCACCGGGGAAGTGCGGCAGTACTTTTGAAAAGGCATCCATCAGCAGGTCAACCCTTTTCCATTTTACCAGCCTACCCATATGGATCACTCTCTGGTCATTTTGGGGCAGCAGTGGCTGCTCTTCAGTCAGCTCCTGCCTTATCCGAAGCAATTCTTCGGAATCATTTGCATTGTAAGTGACAAACACCAGCTCTTCGGGTATGTTATAGGTAGGCAGAATATCTTTTCCAACGGATGAATAAACTACTGCACCATCGGCCTTAGAGTAACAATATCTCCTGATCTCGGCAACGGCCCTCTGTCTTATGTGGAAAAACAATCCGTTGTTCAGCAGGTTCATGTCTTCATCGTATACGGGATGCTCCCTGTAAAACGACCTGAGTTTTCCATATGGCGGCACCTGAAAAGGGATCTCACGCATCACAAACTTGGTCTTGCATTTTTTTAAAGCTTTCCTTAATCCAGGTTGAGTGAAATACTGCAGGAAAAAAGGCCAGCCTACGACAAAAATATCCGGTTTCTCTTTGTATATGATTGAAGGAAGTTCCCTGAAGCCGGTTTTGTTCAGCACCGATTTTCTTTCTTCACTCGTAATAATCCTGTAGTTTGCCGTCTCCCGGCCAATCACCCTGACTCCTTTTCCGATCATTGCACTCTTTCCGGGGGGGATCACCACCGCAATTTCCAATCCTTTGTCGACCAGTTTGTTCAACAAAGCATTGGCATAAGGCGGAATTCCTCCAAAGACGTACAATACCTTCATTTAAAGCAGAATTTATAATTCAATTTTCGAAGACAACACATTCCGGCGAAAAACGCCTAAATTTATATTCACTCCCACCTCTATACCTTTGCCGACAAGTTCATTCTTCACCGTCTCATATGCCAGATCGGGGCTGTTGTTGTCACCGCTCAAGTGGCAAAGCCAGATATTCCGGAGATGGGGCGAACAGTTGTTTGCCAAGAACTCGGCAGTCTGCCGATTGCTCAGATGTCCCGTTCCATTGCTGATGCGTTGTTTTAGGAAATAGGGGTACCGCCCGTTATGGAGCATCTCCTCATCGTAATTGCTTTCAATCACCAGGTGGTTGGTCTTTCCGGTGTAATGGACCAATTCATCAGTTACAGCTCCAATGTCGGTTGCCAGAGTCAGTTTGTGATTACCGAACTCAAAAAAATAACCGGCATTGTCACTGCTGTCGTGCGGAACACCGAAAGCGGTGATCCTGAAGTCTTCAATCCGGAAGGGCTCTCCCTTTTCTACAACCCGCCTGGTTGAGCCGTTAATGGTGTTCTTGACAAGGGGACAACTGCGGATGCCCCGGTGCACTTTCTCGGTGGCATAAACCGGTATGTTAAGTTTTTCGCTCAGGTACCCGGCAGATTTTATGTGGTCGTAATGGTCATGCGTCACCAGAAGGGCGTAAACCGACGAAAAATCGACACCGTGATCCCCCAGTCTTTTTTTGATAATACGTGGCCCCAATCCAGCATCGATAAGCATCCCGTAGTGACTGTTTCCCAGGTAATAGCAATTACCGCAACTACCGCTGCCCAAACTGAAAAACGAGAATTTATCGGAAGAAAATAAATTATGTTGCATATTCTAACAGACAAAGGTACGAACAATTTATGATTTTTGTGCGCCAACTGACCTACCTTCGCTATCGGCAAAAATCCTCAAAATAACGTGTGATGTGTTCGTGCAGGTGCACGCGGTCCCGGCCCATCATGTTATGCTCGTGTCCTGGATAGACGAAAAAATCGGGGTGCGTTCCTGCACCGATCGACGATTTCATATACTGCAAGCTATGCTGCATCACCACGACCGGATCTTCGTCTCCGTGAATGACAAGCAGCCTCGATTTCAGCCTGCCGGCTTTGTTCAGCAAGCTTGTTTCGGCGTAACCGTCCGGATTCTCCTGTGGCGTATCCATGTAGCGTTCACCGTACATCACTTCGTAATATTTCCAGTCGATTACCGGACCACCGGCAACACCCACCTTAAATACCTCGGGGTAGCGCAGCAGCATGTTGATCGTCATAAATCCGCCGTAGCTCCAGCCGTGAACACCCAGTCGGTCAGTATCCACGTAAGGCAGTGACTTTAAAAACTCTACACCGCACATCTGGTCTTTGGCCTCCACCACACCCAGTTTACGGTGAGTAACATCTTCAAAAGCGCGTCCCCGAAACGATGTTCCCCGGTTATCCAACACAAAAACGAGGTATCCTCGCTGTGCCATATAGGTTTCCCAACCTCCCGAACCGTACCGCCAACGATTCTGCACCAGTTGTGAATGCGGGCCACCGTAGACATATATGGCCACGGGGTATTTTTTCATGGCATCGAAGTTAGCGGGCTTTACCATCCGGTAAAACAAATCGGTTTTACCGTCAGCAGCTTTCAGGCTTCCCAGTTCAACACGAGGCATATCGATTCCAGCAAAAGGATTTCGAGCGAAAGCGAGTGTAACAGTTTTGGTGCTTTTTGAATCGATGAGATCAACTTTACCGGGATTATCGTTGGCCGAATAACGGCTGACCAAGTATCTTCCGGAGTTGCTTACGGTAACAGTGTGCATGCCCGGAACAGTGGTGAGCCGGCTGATGCTTCCGCTCTTTAAATTTACGCTGTAAGCATTCCTTTCTAAAGGGCTTGGCTGGGTTGAGACAAAAAACAGGTGTTGTCCTTTTCCGTCAAAGCCGATGACATCCGTAACTTCCCAGTCTCCCCGGGTGAGTTGCTTCAGCAATCGACCCGACGTATCGTAAAGGTACAGGTGGTTGAATCCGTCCCGTTCGCTTTGCCAGACAAATTGAGTGGGGTTGTTTCTGAGAAACAAAACCGGATTTTCAGGCTCCACGTATTTCGGATGTGTTTCTTCGAAAAGTGTTTTATCGAAATCACCCGTCCTTGCATCGTACCGGTTCATCTTCAGGTGATTTTGCTCTCGATTCAGTTCGGCTACATATATAAATTTTTCGTCGGGACTCCAGGCCACGTTTGTCAGGTACTTGTCCCTGGGTTCACCGGTTTTCAGGTAAACGGTTTGTCCGGTTTTTATGTCATAGATGCTGATGGTCACCTCGTGACTGCTCTCTCCAGCCATCGGGTACCGAATGCTTTTCTCCGTTGCGATCCGGGCAGAGATATCCACAACCGGATATTCAGCAACCATGGTCTCATCCATCCGGTAAAACGCCAACTTGTTTCCACGGGGCGACCAAAAAAAACCGCCTTTAATTCCGAACTCGTCCCGGTGAACCGTTTGTCCGTAAACAACTCCTTTGTTTTCTTCCGAAGAGATTGCCGTCTCTTTACCCGCCCCGTCCATTATATACAGGTTATTCTCTTTTGTGTAGGCGAGATAAATATTGTCGGGAGAAAGTTCCCGGTTAGCACCGTTTTCGGGAAAATTAACAGATAAGATTACCTGTCTGGTTTTCAAGTTATACACTCCTGTGCCGCCAGCAGAAGAAAACAGGAGGTTATCGTCTCCTTCCCTGTCAAACTTCACATTGGATATCTTTCCGTTGTTACCTATCTTTTTTCTAATTTCATCGAACCGGAAAACAAATTTTTTCTTGTCGGAATTCGCCGGATCAACCTGGAAAACGGAATCGCCCTTGAGCATCATCAACTCATCGCCGTGCCATTGAAATTGTTCGTCTATTCGCGGGTAATAACTGTAAAAGTTTTCTCCTCCCGGAATAAGTTCGTCCAACGTGAATAACTTGTTTTGTTGGGCAAACAGCAAGCTTGCGCAAGCAGATAATAAAAGAAAAATAAAATATTTTCTCATAAATAATTTTGCTTATAAATCCCTTCACACCAAGCCGGAATATCACTCCAGGTAATTTAGTCGTGGGAGGATAAGATTAAAAAACAATCCTGTTCAGTTTTTCAACTGTCTCATAAAACTCCCTCATCATCTGTTTAATCACCTGTTCTGCAGGCACAACGGTGTCTATCATCGATGCAACCTGTCCGATTTCCAGCTCGCCCTCCACCAAATCTCCTTCAAATATCCCGCGTTTGGAACGACCGGTACCCAACAGCGTGCGAAGTTCATCAGCCGACGCTCCCCGGTCTTCCAACTCCTGTACCTGATGATAAAAATCATTTTTAACCAATCGGGTGGGACTGACTTTCTTCAGAGAAAGCACGGTGTCACCCTCGTTCAGAGAAATACACTTCCGCTTGAACGCGTCACTGGCTGAACTCTCTTCGGTAAGCGCAAAACGGGTACCTACCTGCACCCCCTCTGCCCCGAGTGCGAAAACGGCGGCCATCCCTTCACCCGTCGCAATTCCTCCTGCGGCGATAAGCGGCAAATCGGTAACTCTCCGCACCTGCGGAATAAGCGTAAGCGTAGTGGTCTCTTCACGGCCGTTGTGTCCTCCGGCTTCAAACCCCTCCGCCACAACAGCATCCACGCCCGCTTCAACACATTTCAAGGCAAATTTAGAGCCGGACACCACATGCACGACGATAATGCCTTTGTCTCTAAGCTTCGCGGTCCACGTTTTTGGATTTCCTGCCGATGTGAAGACAACGGGTACTTTCTCATCCATCACGATCTGCATGATCTCTTCCATTTGCGGATACATCAGCGGGATGTTAACGCCGAAAGGCTTATCTGTAGCCGCCTTACATTTTTTTATGTGCTCTCGCAACGTTTCGGGGTGCATCGAACCTGCGCCAATCAAGCCCAATCCTCCGGAATTGCTGACTGCAGACGCCAACCGCCATCCACTACACCAAACCATTCCGGCCTGAATGATGGGATATCTTATGCCAAACAATTGGGTAATTTTGTTTTTTTCCATAATGCACGCAAAGGTAATTTTTTTTCAAAACGTTATCAAGAAAAGCTTTTAGAAGTTTATTGTTTAATTTAATTTTAGTAGTTTTGTACGTCCAACAGATGATCATTGGCGTAAAATTCTCTTCCAGTTGACTATGAACGTATTAATTCTTGGCTCCGGTGGGCGTGAACATGCTTTTGCCTGGCGTATGCGTAGCAGCAAGTACCTGAACAACTTGTTTATTGCGCCCGGAAACGCGGGGACTGCGTCGTTGGGAACAAACATTGCCATCTCCCCGACAGACTTTCAGGCATTAAAATTGTTTTCCTTGGAAAACGATGTGGATATGATCGTGGTTGGGCCGGAAGATCCCCTTGTCCAGGGGATCTATGATTATTTCCGCAACGATGAGGACGTGTGCCACGTTGCCGTGATCGGTCCCTCCAAAAAGGGGGCTCAGCTGGAGGGAAGCAAGGACTTCGCCAAGGATTTTATGAACCGCCACAACATCCCGACAGCTCAACACAAAACGATTAAGTTGGAAAACATTGAAGAAGGAAACCTTTTTCTGGAATCGTTACAGCCGCCTTACGTCCTGAAAGCCGATGGGCTGGCGGCCGGAAAAGGAGTGCTCATCATGGATGATGTAAACGAGGCCAAACGCCTGCTTTGGGAAATGCTCAACGGGATGTTTGGTTCTGCCAGCAACAAGGTGATTATCGAGGAGTTTCTAAAGGGGATTGAATGCTCGGTTTTTGTGCTGACCGACGGAAAGTCGTACAAAATCCTGCCTGTTGCCAAAGACTACAAACGCATTGGTGAAAGTGATACGGGACTAAACACCGGAGGCATGGGAGCTGTCTCGCCCGTTCTTTTTGCCGATAAAGAGTTTATGGAAAAGGTGGAACAACGGATCGTTCTTCCCACCGTCAACGGAATTAAGGCAGAAAAAATCGACTACAAGGGTTTTATCTTCTTCGGGTTGATCAATGTGGATGGAGAGCCGAAGGTGATTGAATACAATGTACGGATGGGTGATCCTGAAACAGAAGTGGTCCTGCCGCTTGTCAAGTCAGATATTCTGGATCTTTTCGTAAGTGTAACCACCGAAACCCTGGACATGAAAGCGGTGGAGATTGATAACAGGTACGCCGTTACCGTGATGATGGTTTCCGGCGGTTACCCGGGAAATTACGAAAAAGGGAAAGCAATATCGGGAATTGGTCAGGTAAAGGATTCCATTGTTTTTCATGCCGGAACAACGTTAAAAAATGATGTAGTAGTGACCTCCGGTGGACGGGTTTTGGCTGTGACCTCCTACGGACAAACGATGGATGAAGCGCTGGAAAATTCCTATAAAAATATCGAAAAAATCTCTTTCGAAAACAGCTATTACCGAAAAGACATCGGCTTTGACTTAAGATAAAGATGAACACCTTGTTGGTTAGAAACTTCAAATCTTTTTTTGTGGAATCTCGATTTATTTCACTGGTTGTTTCTATTGCCGTTATCGCGTTACGTTTTCTGATGTTTTTAAAAAAAGGCTTACCCGATTTTCCAGTGGACAGTACCGGCTTTATCTGGCCCTATATCGAACCCGTTTTTCAACAAAACCCCCTTATCTCGTTTTTAGCGAGCACGCTCAGTATTTTCATTATCTCCTATCTCCTTTCCGAATTGAACGTTCGCTACGGTGTTATCCGCATGCGAACAGCGATGCCTTTCTACGTTCCGCTGATCTTTTTTAGTGTCCATCCTTTTTTTCTGAAAATGACTCCCGATTTTGCGGGACTCATCTTCGTTCTCTGGGCCCTTTTTCCTTTACTGGCGTCGTACCAATATCACCATTCCCACCGGTTTGCCTATCAGTTCAGTGCGTTGATAACCATTGCCGGAATTTTTCAGATCCATACTTTACTGTTTTTGCCCCTGTGGTTAATCGGTCTATCGGCTATGGGCGGAATAAGCTTTCGGTCATTTATCGCATCCGTTTTCGGGGTAATACTGGTATTTTGGATTGTATTTGTGTTTTACGTCTTTGGCGACAACATTTCGGGCTTTATCGGTCCTTTTAAGGACTTGGCTAAGATTTATGATTTTACACAACTTTCCGGTTTCACTGTCCCGCAATGGGGTTTTATCGGGACCGCGCTGCTCTTCGTGTTTTTTTTAATTATCGCTGACAGCAAGCAGATTACAAGAGAACGGAGTTTCACCAAAAAAGTGTTGATCTTCAGCATCTCCGTGATCCTGTTTTCCATTCTTTTACAGGTTTTATACTTGACTCTCTCTCTCGTATGGATATACGTTATCATAGCATTTCTCTCCATCGTTGTGGCACATTTTTACACCAACACCACTTTCAGGCTGGAAATTTTGTCTTACTTCGTTGTTTTGATGCTGTTGGCTTTCTATTACAGCCTGAACATCTTTACGGATTTATCGCCTTTCTAAGAAAAAACCCGCTATTTGCGCTAACTGAAAATCCGAATCCATCAAAAAATAGGCATAAAACAGGGTCTGAATAAATTCAAAACAGTTTCTAACAACAAAACCATTCATATTTTGTTTTACAATAAAAAAGAATGAACAGATGAAACAATCAGCATTACATTCACTTATTGTGCTGTCTGTCGCTTTTGGACTGATTACGTGTGGCACAGCACGGACGGCAACTGAAAAAGAAGTTGTGGCAAATGAAGTAAACCGAAGAGTAAGCGATTTCGACTTTACGTTTAAAGCGACTTACGCTTATCCCACCGGTTTCAAGTCTATTTACCTGTCTCCCCACTACGATGTAAAAGTAGCTCCCGACACGGTACGGGCATACCTGCCCTATTACGGACGAGCATACGTAGCTCCCGTGGACCCAGGTGAGGGTGGAATAAAATTCACCAGTACCGATTTCGATTATCAGGTGAATCCGGGAAAGAAAAAAGGGAATTGGCGGGTAGATATTCGAACGAAAGATACCGGCCGGGAGATATTTTTGTATTTCGATATCTGGGAGAACGGGACGGTCCGGTTACAGGTCACCGATACCAACCGACAACCCATCTCGTTTCAGGGAGATATCGTTATAACTTCGTCACTAAATCCTTAGGCAAATAAAAGGTATCGTTTTTGTCCATATACACCACGACCGATCCAATATCGAACGGCTTGCCGTTGAGTTTTCCAACGGACGAAAACGCCTTTACCTCCAACGTGTTTTTTCCTTTTTTAACGGTCAGGACCGGAAACTCGGAATCTTTCCGGTTCACGGAATATTTCTGCCCGGCAAAAACATCGGTATGCTTAACAAAGATTTCATCCGACAGTTCCTGTAATGATTTATCCAACCCCAATGCTTTTTGCAGGTACATGTTCACCTGCACATTACGCACATTACCCCTCAGGATATCCCCCTGCGGGTGATACGACGCCAACAGTGTCTCTTCGCCGGTGTGTCCTCCTGTGGTAAATCCGAAACAAGTACGTGAATTCATTATGTTCACTATGTTGTGAGCCATGTTGTTGCTCGTCCCTACCTGGGTGTAATCGCTTTCCTTGTAGTTTTTGGAAGAGAGCAACGTCTGCAGTTCTTCGTCGGTAATGTCAATGCCCGTGTATTTTTTGAATTCAGCTTTTATGTTTTCGGGTTTGGTATTTACCAGAATGGCTTCAATTCCGTTTGCCGACAGTTTGTAATTCGACACCGCCTCAAACAACTGTTGAATCGACAGTTTGTCGTATCCAGGGCAATCCCTTGAGCCGATAGTAAAACCGCTGTTACCGTGGTCAGACATAATAACGACCGCCGTATTTCCGTCCTTTTCAGCAAACTTCATCACTTCACCCACGGCATCATCGAAATCCAGGTACTCGGTAATCATCCCGACGGCATCGTTGGCATGAGCCGCCCAGTCCACCTGACTGCCTTCCACCATCAGAAAAAAGCCCGCTTCTTTTTTAGACAAAAGGTCCAGCGCTTTAGCGGTCATTTCTGCAAGCGACGGAACCTTATCGGGGTTCCTGTCAATGGAATAGGGTAATGCCCGCTCTCCAAAAAGCGCCCAGACTTTTCCGTCACCGTTGTAGTTCAACAATGCATTTCTATCGTCCTGAATAAGTAGGGTTCCGTTATTTTTAAAGTGCTGCCGGATTTCATCGGTCAAAATGCTGTTTCCCCCCCCAAACATCACATCCATATTCTGATAAGCCATTTGCGGTGCAATAAACTTATAGGCACTGCGCGTGTGGTAATGCGAAGAAAAATCAGCAGGCGTTGCATGAGGGAACTCACAGGTTACCACCAATCCTACAGCTTTATTTTTCAATAACTTAGCCGCCTCCAGCAGGGTAGTTGCAGGCTGATATGTCCGAGTCGCTTCGACAGGATAAAGATCGTTATCAGGATCTGCTTCCGGGTAAATGGCCACGTTACTCGTCTTCTGTAAAACACCTGTCGCATAGGCGGATCCTGTAGGAGCCGAATCACCAATAGGCGCATTGGAGGAATGTGTTGTAACTGTTCCGGTGAAAAAGGGGTCGATATGCAGGCGGTCGCCCATCTTGTTGTAAAATTTATACCAGCGGGAAGCAGAATATACGCCCACAGAGGTACCGTCGGGAATCATTACTACAATGTTTTTTACCGGACGCACTTCCTGAGCAACCATCAGAACTGTACTTATCAGCAAAGTAAATAGCAAGCTTAATTTTCTCATGTGTTGAATTGTATTTATACTTGAGTTTAAAACAATAAAGTTAATAAATAGTTGACCTTTTTCGAAGCATAAACTTCGATTTAACGATTTTGTAACGCATCTTGTGTATAAAAAGTCGATGAATTTGATTAAGTTTGTTCCTGATTTAAAAAAGAAAAAATAATGAACAGTAGAAAACCTCTTATCCTTGTCACCAATGACGATGGGTATCAGGCAAAAGGAATTGTCTCGCTTATTGAAGCGATGAGAGGATTGGGCGAGGTAGTTGTTTTCGCCCCGGAATTGCATCAGTCGGGAATGTCGTCTGCTATCTCCACATCACAACCGTTGAGAAGCCGAATCTATAAACAGGAAGAAGGACTTACGGCATATATGTGCACGGGAACTCCGGTGGATTGTGTAAAACTGGCGCTGAACGAGTTTTTAGATCGGAAGCCCGACTTATTGGTTTCGGGCATCAACCACGGGTCCAACGCGGGAATCAGCGTAATATATTCGGGTACGATGGGTGCCGCCATAGAGGGATGTATTTTTGAAGTTCCCTCCTTTGGCGTATCCCTTTGTGAATATGCATACGATGCCGACTTTACACACGCCTGCGAGGTGGCTCAACGGGTAGCTGCGGTTGTTCTCGAAAAGGGACTTCCCAAAGGTATCTGTCTGAATATAAACGTCCCACAAGGTGAAACAAAAGGAATAAAAATAACCTCGCAGACGCAGGGAAAGTGGGTGAATGAATATCAACGGTCTGCCGACGGGAACGGTCGCGATGTGTTTTGGATGACCGGGAATTTCGAAAACTGGGAAGAAGACAACGTAAATACCGATGAATGGGCGTTGGCAAACGGATACGCAGCCGTTGTCCCTGTAAAAATTGACATGACGGCACACGATTTTATCCCTGAGCTGAAAAAGTGGGACTTGACATAAAAATATGAAATACTTCTTGATAGCCGGCGAAGCATCGGGCGACCTGCACGCATCCAACCTGATGAAGTCGATCAAACAATTGGACAAGGAAGCCGGGTTCCGGTTTTTCGGCGGTGACCTTATGGCTGTCCAGGGCGGAATACTGGTTAAGCATTACCGGGAAATGGCATTTATGGGATTTGGCCCGGTTGTCAGGAATGCAAAAACCATTCTTAACAACCTTCAACTCTGCCAACAGGAGATTACCCGCTATCAGCCGGATGCAGTTATCCTGATTGATTATCCGGGATTTAACCTGAAGATTACCCGGTTTGTGAAAGTCCGACTGAACATCCCTGTTTTCTACTACATTTCACCTAAAGTATGGGCATGGAAAGAGTACCGGGTTAAATCGTTCAAGAAATACGTGGATGAGATGCTTTGTATCCTGCCCTTTGAAGTAGATTTCTACAAAAAACACGATTATCGGGTTTGTTACGTCGGCAATCCGTCGGTGGATGAAATCGACGCGCGCGAGTATAAAGACGAAACGTTTGCCGAGTTCATTGCAGCCAATTCACTTCCCGACCGTCCGATTATTGCACTTCTTGCCGGAAGCCGGAAACAGGAAATATCCAGCAACCTGCCGCCCATGCTTCAGGCAGTTAAAGGGTTCGAAGATTATCAGCTGGTCGTTGCAGGTGCACCCGGTATTGAACCCGGTTTTTACGATAAGTTCACCCAAGGATTTCCGTCGAGGGTCTTGTTCCACCAAACGTACCGCATCCTCGCCCAGTCACAGGCAGCGCTGGTCACGTCGGGGACCGCCACCCTGGAGACGGCATTGCTGAATATACCTCAGGTGGTTTGCTACCGTACGCCCATGCCGCGATTATCTTACTGGGCCTTCAAAAACATCCTGCACACACCCTATATCTCGCTGGTGAACCTCATTTGTGGCAGAGAAGTTGTGACGGAGCTCTTCGCCAAGTTTTTCACCGTCGACAACATCCGTAAAGAACTTACCCAGCTTCTTCACGTAAAAAACTACCGAAAGAACATGCTCGACAATTACGCGGAAATGCGACAAATCCTGGGAGGAACCGGTGCTTCGGACCGGGCAGCGGAAACAATACTGAAGAAGCTCAGGGAAAACGGATAACTGTTATCGGTCAAATTGAAAATATTCTTTCCTAACTCTTCACTTTTTAATCCTTTTTTGTTTCCTTTGTACCGGAACTCAAGCAAGAAAATCAGAAACAGTATGAAAATTGGAATTCTCACTTCCGGCGGTGACTGTCCCGGAATTAATGCGACCATACGAGGCGTCGGAAAAACAGCCATTAACAATTACGGAATGACTGTAATCGGTATCCAGAATGGATTTTCCGGTCTGCTTTACAAGGACGTTATCGATCTGTCCGACGCATCGCTCTCCGGCATTCTTAATCTGGGAGGGACCATTCTTGGGACCGCACGCGAAAAGGTGTTCCGCAAAAAAATCACATCACCCGACGAAAAAGACCAGGAAGAGATAAAAAAATGCTACCACGAATTAGGCCTCGACTGCCTGGTTTGTATTGGAGGAAACGGTACGCAAAAAACGACGTGGATGCTTTCCGAATTGGGGCTGAATGTCGTGGGAATCCCCAAAACCATTGATAACGACGTGTTCGGGACCGATGTCACTTTCGGATTCGACACCGCTGTCAATATTGCTACGGATGCTATCGACCGCCTACATTCCACGGCAAGCTCCCATCGTCGTGTCATGGTTATTGAGCTTATGGGCCACCATGCCGGATGGATTACACTGTATGCCGGGATGGCTGGTGGAGCCGATATCATTCTGCTTCCCGAGCTTGGTTACAACATGAAAGTAATTATCGACAAGATAAAAAAAAGGATGGAAATGGGGAAAGCCTATTCCATCGTAGCTGTTGCCGAGGGAATTGAAATTCAAGGAAGCAGCGAAAGGCCTGCCATGTATTTTGCCAGAGAGATTGAAAGACAGACCGGATTTGAAACACGCGAAACCGTTCTCGGATATATCCAACGCGGAGGCTCACCATCACCTGCAGATCGCAATTTAGGCACTTTGCTCGGCGGACATGCGGCACAACTCATCCACGAAAAGAAATTCGGGCGAATGGTCGCACAGATCAATAACAAGATTTCGGATGTTCCTTTGGAAGAAGTTGCGGGAAAGCTTCGACTGGTGACTGTGGATACGCCTTTGGTGCAACAGGGAAGAAAGATGGGAATATCTTTCGGAGTTTGGGTATAATCCCGATTTTAAATCTCAATCGGCGTATTCTCTTCCTCCTGACCGGAGCTCTCTAAAGATTCGCTTTTTCCTTTCTCGAGAAGCTTTTCCAGAAGTTCGTTATCGTTGCGCAACTTCTTGATGGCTTTCTTTGCCGCTTTCTGATGCGACTCTTTTTTGGAATATCCTTTTCCTGAGCCCAGATCGACTCCACCGACAATAACCCGCGATTCAAAGACGGGATTATTTTGCTCGTCGTACGAAGAGTCTGTCACTTCGAAACCAACGTCTATTTTGTATTTTTGCCCCCACTCTATCAGACGCGACTTAAAATCGACCTCGCTTTTCAATACGGAATCGATATTGATGTGTTGCTTGATGAGCGTTTCAAAAACAAAGCTTTTCGCCACGCGGTAACCCTGGTCGAGATAGATTGCGCCAATCAGCGCCTCCAGGGCATCGCCGTAGATATTGGTGTTGTGAGCAAGATTCCGGGTGGAGGAAGTGATGATTTTATCGATCCCTATTTCAATGGCAATTTTGTTCAACGTCTCGCGTTGAACAATCCTTGAACGGGTACTGGTAAGAAACCCTTCTTTTTTGTTCTCAAATTTTTTGTACAAAATATCGGCTACAATGGCATCAAGAATAGCATCACCCAGAAATTCGAGCCGTTCATTATTAACCCATTTTCCTGAATTTGAGCGAATTGATGATGATCTGTGTGTCAATGCTTCCTGGTACAGATCAATTCTATCGGGATAAAATCCCAACATCCTGTAAAATGAAAAGTAGGGTTCTTTTCCTTTGTGAGGAATTGCCCTTACTTTTCGCATAAATTTTCTTAACACATTACTTGTTGAATTTCTTAAGGATTACGCTTGCGTTATGGCCTCCAAAGCCAAATGTGTTCGATAGCACAGCTCTTAACTCGCGTTTTTGAGCTTTGTTGAATGTGAAGTTAAGATTATAATCGATTTCCGGATCCTCGTCGCCTTCAGTGAAATTGATTAACGATTTGGTTCTCAATGGATAGAGCACAAAACATTGCTTCCAGTGAACCGGCAGCACCCAACAAGTGTCCCGTCATCGACTTGGTTGCACTGATGTTTAGCTTGTAACTGTGTTCTCCAAAAACCTCCTTTATGGCTTTTACTTCCGAAATATCGCCTACCGGCGTAGATGTTCCGTGGACATTGATGTAATCTATATCTTCGGGTTGCATTTGTGCATCCTCCAAGGCGTTGTACATTACCAGTTTGGCTCCCAAACCGTCGGGATGGGAAGCCGTGATGTGGTGAGCATCGGCCGACATGCCGGCACCAGCTACTTCGGCGTAGATATGCGCGCCACGTGCAAGAGCGTGTTCCAGCTCTTCGAGAATCAGGCTCGAAGAACCTTCTCCCATGACAAATCCGTCCCGGCTGGCGCTAAAAGGGCGTGAAGCCGTTTCAGGCGAATCGTTACGGGTAGAAAGTGCATGCATAGCGTTAAATCCGCCCACTGCTGAGGCGCTGATGGTCGCTTCAGCACCACCGGTAACAATAACATTTGCCTTATTCAGTCGGATGAGATTAAAAGCATCGGCGATGGCATTTGTAGAAGATGCGCATGCCGAAACGGTTGCGTAATTAGGACCTCTCAGTCCGTAAATCATAGAGATATGCCCGGCGGCAATATCGGCTATCATTTTCGGAATGAAAAATGGATTGAATCGAGGGCCTTTATCTTGCGTAAGATAATAATTACCAACCTCTTCCTCAAAAGTTTTGATGCCTCCAATTCCGGCAGAGAAGATAACTCCGATACGGTTGGTGTCTTCTTTTTCCAAATCAAGTCCTGAGTTCTCTATCGCCTCTTTCGCTGCTTTCAGGGCAAGCTGAGAATAACGGTCGAATCTTCGGGCCTCCTTCCTGTCAAAAAGCTCGTAGGGATCAAAATTTTTTACCTCACAGGCAAATTGTGTCTTGAACAAAGATGCATCGAAAAGAGTAATAGGTCCGGCCCCGCTTTTTCCCGCTACGGTATTTTCCCATGTTGTTTTAACATCATTTCCCAACGGTGTTACAGCTCCCAGACCTGTTACTACTACTCTTTTTAATTCCATGAATTTTACTTGTGGATTTTTTATTTAGCGTGTTGCTCAACGTAAGCAATAGCATCACCTACCGTAGAAATTTTCTCAGCTTGATCGTCCGGAATGGAGATATTGAATTCTTTTTCGAATTCCATGATCAACTCAACAGTGTCAAGTGAATCAGCTCCCAAATCATTGGTAAAGCTGGCAGTTTCTGTTACTTCAGACTCTTCAACACCTAATTTATCGACAATGATCGATTTTACTCTTTGTGCTACTTCAGACATAACTTTT
>JALHIE010000133.1 GCA_022840285.1 Porphyromonadaceae bacterium | reverse complement strand
AATAAATGTGATATCGAAAAGCCTATAGTAAATATACCCATACCTAACAAATTTAAAGACATAGATAACGTCAAGTCAGATAAAATCAGAGGAGAATCTAGTGAATTTTTGAATCAATTGGTACAAAACAACGAATATTTGGTTAATTCTTTGAAAAGTTATACTAATATTGGACATCTAGAAGTAAATAAATATCTTGGTAACAGAATTTCTGGTAATATACCAAAAGAAATAGAAAAGATTATAACTGGATTGGACAGTATATTTAATTTACAAAAAGAACAAAATTTCCTTACTAGTTCTAGTATCACTACATATCGCGGTGTGTCAGATATCGAAATCGAAAATTTGTTAGGACTGAACCAAAAACATATCTATGATATAGAACCAGGAAAAATAATAATCGATCCGAAGTTTGTTTCTACAACGCTTAATAAAGAACAAGCCTTGCAGTTTGGTAGAGACAGATATGGTGGTAGTATTATTACTATACTGATACCAAAAAACTCAGAAGCTTTGCATACTGAATCCGTATCTGGTAGCGAAGATGAACTACTCATTAATAGAAATCAGAGTTATAAGTTCCTTGGCGTAAACAAAAATATAGACAATTCTGGTTTGGATTCTAATAAACCTGTACATGAATTTATTTTTGAATTAGTAATTTTGAATTAGTAAATGCTAATCAAAAACAAAGTTCTTCTCATCTCTCCGATGCTGTTGAAACAATAAAACTCAATTATAAATGCCCTAAAGGAACCGTCGATGATTCCAACAAGTGTAATCCGGAAGAACAAGAAAAAAGCAATACATCTGATTCAAAATCCGCTTCGGAAACATTTATTGGTTTTAAAGCTGATCATGATTTTTCCTCTCCTCAAGATATTGAAGCCAACAAACAGATACAAGCATCACTAAATAAAGCAGCGGAACCACTTAAAAAATTTAGTAAAAATGACCGCCATGTACTAACTATGTATAGTGGTGGTAGATTTCATCAAATAAACGAATATTTAAATGGTTCCATGAAAGACATGGAAAATAGTAATGATGTATTTGATAAAGCTAATGTAAAAGAATCAAAACAACTCATAGAAAAATTAGATAAATTATTTACTAATTCCGACTTATCGGAGCCATTAGTTACGTATAGGGGAATATCTAATAAAACATTATCAAAATATCCGGAGTTAGTAAATGCGTTGGATACTCCTGGATCAGAAATTGAGTTTCCATGCTTTAGTTCAACGTCGGTATTACCTTTTATGGCAAATAACTATACAAAAGACGAAAACGGGGAAACAGGCAGATTATTAGAATTACAATTACCTAGCGGCACAAAAGCTTTATTTATTGGCAAAGATAGTTTGATGCCTAAAGAACTTGAGGTTCTGATAAATCGTGGAACTAAATTTGAAGTCGGAAAAACAAAATATACTGATATTGTACCACCAAATAGCGGAATATACCGAGATACACCTGCAAAACACGTTAAAATAACCACTATAAGGGCGATTGTATGAAAGAAGAAAATAAATTTATAGAAAATAATAAAGAATCAATAAAAATATTACGAATAGGTCCAAAAAAAGAAGAAGATAAAGAAAAATAATATTTAATATTCTTCTTCTACTACTGTAACCTTTGGTTGCTTAAGAACCAATTCTATCACCTGCATTTTAGTAGTTGACCTAGCTCAAATAAGTTTTGGTGGCTTTAAATTATTATGCCACCCTTTTCTAATTGCTTTTTGTAGGTCTTAACCATTCTCTCAGCCACGGACCTCTGTTTCGGACTCAGTGTTCTGCCTCTTAGTATCTGGTCCGCTAACGAGTGCCCGAACTCGGTGTCTCTTCCATTGAAGCCTTGTCCGTCCTGCTTTATTGCACCGTCACACCTTCCTGCTAAGTATATAATGGCTTTTTCTAGCTGTCCGTATTTTGGCTGTTCTTGTCGTTTTTGGTTTTCTGTATTGATTTCTATTTTTGGTGTTTCAATCTTAACTGTTTCTGCCTTAACCTCTTCTGGGTTTCCTGTTCTTAAACTCGCTATGAACCAGGGCTGAAACAATCTCTTATTTCTATTGAAAAATCCCTGCCAGCTAGCATCCAGTATGAAGGTCTGGGAGTAGTCATTAATGCTCCTTGTTGTTCTACCTGCTGCCTGCATTGTAGCGACAGCTGTATTCATGTTGTATCTCTTGTAGTTGTCACGTTCGTTGCGGGCCTTAATGAACTCATCGGCTATGTTTTCAAAGGATAATTTCGCGATTATATTAAGGGGATAATTAGGACCCTTTAAGTCTAAGCCTTCTTCAAAGTTCACGGACAGGAATATTGCCTGGCCTTCTGTTGTCAAGAACTTGTTTTTGCTGCCTTCCCGATCAGACTGATCCTGTAGTATGCAAATGTCCTTGTTTGGCATACTATCATAGATCATTTGGGCCACTACGTAGGCTCCGCAGTGTACCATGGTTTTCTTGCCGAACCGTTCATGTAACTCATTGATCCTCTGGGCCATCTTTGGTGCTGTTGTTTGTCTTTCCTTAAAGTTCATGGACCCAACCGGATCATAGTAACAGGTCCTGTGTTCAACTGGGATCGGGTGCTGTATAACCACGGACTTATAGTTTTCGGTTAATATCTGGGTCGTGGGTGTCCCTGATGCCAGTACTACATATTGGAGCCCCTCAATCATGTCCTCGAATTCGGACCTGCCATCTAACAACCGGAACTTTCGCTCGCGGTCTATTATGTATGGGTGGCCTTTTTCTATGTGGGCTAGGACCTTAACACACTTCCTGGATTCACGACCGAGCTTGTTCTTTTCCTGGTTCAAGGCAACCTTTTTGGCTAAGTCCTTTTCTAGGCTAACCTCCCGTGTTAACTTCTCGATTTCGACTTCCAATTCGTGGTAGTACCTTCTCAAGTTCTCGGACAAATTGTTCAAGTTAATCCTGTCCGGGATCTTAAGGGTGGCTCTGTCTATTAGGGCCTTTTCTAAGCCCGCACTTTCATCCACTAAAAGGATTACGGTTTCGTCACGAACGGCTCCGGGCATCTGATATCTGGCTAATGTTGTGGCCCCAAATCCTCTGTCCATGAACTTCTTGTAGGCTATCCTGTACTGACACTGAGCACAGCTTGAGCAGTCTTCGATTGCGTCTTCCCAGCTCTCGTATGGACAGTCATCCGCTGTTATGTCCCGGCCAAGTACTTCGGACATCGGACCGCAAAAGTAATTACGCTTGCCTTTCAGGACTGGCATGACACCAAAAGCAGGCTCGTTTTCAAGCTGGTTGACTAATGCTACTAGTGGCGTGGTGTAAACTACCCGAACACCCATCTTTTCGCTGAGTATCCTGCCCAATACAAATAGGTCTAGGCTCTTACCAGCAGCGGTGGGTGCATTAAGCTCAACTACTTTCTGGCCATTCTCAAAGTGGCCTAATATCTGGGCTATTGCTTCTGCTTGTCCAGACTGAAAACTCGGGAATGGATTATATTTTTGTAGATCTATATTTCCTAGTCCGTACATAAGTCACCTCTTTTTACCAAGTACTACTAGTACTTCTAAGAATATATAGTTTTTGGTAGGCCATAAAAAAAAATAAAAAATTAATTAAAAATCCTACAAAAAAAATAAAAAATTAATTAAAAATCCTACAATACATTGATCGTTGTATTGTTACGACGTGGTGTGTAATAGCCTCTTTCTTTACCGAAGTACTGATTGAAATTTTTTACAGCATATACACCATATTTTTTTATGAGTTCTCTCTGGTCGTCCTCTGATAGATGGGTCATAAACCTATACAAGTATGTTATGTTTGTTTCTTCGTTACGTAACATTTCTTGAAGTTCTGGTATTCCATACTTCAGTATTGCTTTGACATTACCTATATAGGTTCTACTGAGGCCTGTCATGTGCGCTACTGACTCAATACGCATACTAGGATATCTTTCTACAGCCGCTATTACTTGCTGAGTCTTGCTCAGATTTGCCGTATCGGACATAACCTTCTTTTCAACAACAACTTTTTGGATGCTAGACTCATCTGGAAGTTGGAACATTATTGTTACATTCGTGGCGTTCTTTGGCACTACAAAATTTATATTTCGTATTTCTGTATTTGACATATTTACCCCCGAATACTAAAAAATGTGACTTCCTCCCTACCCCTGAAGGGGTAAGGCTTCCTACTTCACTGATCGGCTTTTGCCGTATCTCTGTAGGCCCTTCCCCTCAGTCCGAGGGTGAGTATGTTTATGCAGGCATTTAGGTCCCTGTCCATCTCCAGTCCACAGTTAGGGCAAAGATGGACTCGGTCTGCCAGCGTCTTAGGAACTATTATGCCACACTGGGAGCATTTTTGAGATGTGTATCTTGCGTCTACCAGTTCTACCATTTTGCCAGCCTTCGCAGCTTTGCTCTGAGTAAACTGGATTAGTTTGCCCCATGCGTGGTCTTGAATATGCTTTGCGAGATGGTGATTCTTGAGCATACCCGAAATATTCAAGTTCTCAAATACAATTAGGTCAGCAGAATCTACGAGTTTCCTTGATACTTGATGTAGGAACTCATCTCGATGGTTCTGGACATCCTGACTAATCTTAGCAACTTTGACTTTTGCTTTCCGTCTATTAGCAGAACCCTTCTTCTTTCTGGAAAGGTTTCTTTGGGCTATGGCTAACTTCTGTTGGGCTTGGACGTAGTATCTAGGATATTGAATAGTGCCGCCTGTGGACAAGGCTACCAGGTTCTTTAGACCGACATCTACACCAATGGCAATCTTGGGATCTACCGGTGGTACATCTTCGATCTCAGATACCAAGGTAGCATACCAATGTCCTAAGTGGTCTTTCTTGATGGTGCAAGTCTTAACTTTACCTTCAACTTCGCGGTGTTTGAAAATCCTGATAGATCCGATCTTGGATAGAACCAATTTTGAGCCTTCAATCTTGAATCCTGCCTGAGGATATGTGAAAGACTTATACCAACCTTCGCCCTTGAATCTAGGATAGCCTGGCTTCTCTCCAGATTTGACCCTTCTGAAGAATGCTTTGAAGGCTTTGTCTACTCTCCTCAAAACATCCTGAGAGACCTGAGAGAAGACACCCTGCCATTTTCCTTCCTTCTTCTCAAGGGTTAAAGTGGCTGCTTGATCTTCATAGGATCTACTAATACCTTCCAACTCATAGCAATTCTTTCTGTCGGCCAGAGCGGTATTATAGAGATGCCTGCAAGTTTCAAGAGTTACATCTAACATGGCTTCTTGCTGCTTGTTAGGGTACATCCTGAACTTGTAGGCAGTCTTCATGATTGGCATTCCTCAATATATCGTTTGATTACTTCAGCCGAAACATTACCAGCCGTTCCCACATAGTACGTTTTAGTCCACATTGAAGGCAGAGACTTGAGATGTAGATATTTGTTTCTCAGTCGGTGTGATGTGGCTCCTTTGAAGGCGTTAATTAGGTTTGCTGGTGAATATCTCGGAGGAGCCGAAACAAACAGATGGATGTGATCCGGTTGAACCTCAAGTGACACAATCTTAGCACCAAGTTTCTCAGCTATTTCATGGATGGCTATTTCAAGATCCGCTTTGATTTGTCCAACTAATACCTTCCTGCGATACTTTGGTATCCAAACAAGATGGTAATTGATATTGTAGTGTGCGTATCTTGTTTTTTCCATCAATGATTAGATGTAACCCAAAGGATATATAGCTATCGGATGACTGAAGAGCGTACGGCATTCATCCCCTCCCCTAAAGGGAGAGGGGTCTTCTGCCTGCTTTTCTATAAATTTTCGTATTATTCATTTGAATACATTAACTGTTGTATTATTATTGCCATAGCCGTATCGCTATATATTGTCCCATACTTTCTACGCTCTTCGTTGAGGAATCTGTTGTAATCTATGACTGCGTTCACACCAAATTCTTGGATGTACTTTCTTTGGTCATCTACTGGTACACCAACCATAAATCTATAAATATACGTAGCATTGGTTTCTTCGTTACGTAGCATTTTCTGGAGTTCTGGGATGCCATACTTCAAGACATTTCTAACAGCCCCAATGAATGATCGACTGAGGCCAGAACACTCTGCCAATTCTACAGTAGTTTTGCGCGGATATATTTCAATGTAAGTTATTGCTCGCTTTACCTTACTCAGCGACTTGCTCGGTACTTTACTTGTAATTGTTTCATCCAATACACTTGGCTTTGTATTTACCGGCGTTAAATCACTGTGCTTACGAAATCCATCGTTCATGGTAATGTTTCCGGAATTTCCGGAATCGGTTGTCAGTATTTGAAAGGTAACACTAACGTTTGTAGCGTTCTTTGGCAATACCAAATCTATGTGTCGTACTTCATCAGACATCTTATTTTACCTCTAAGGAGTAGTTATACGTCCTAGTATATAAGTATTTTTGTTGATGGGTTCTACTAGGGGGTAATAAGATGTGAAATGATTTATAAAAAAGATAATAAAAATCGGCCCTCTTCATCAAAAAGAACACAAGGAAAGATGAAAATCCCTTGTGCCTCTTTGGTGGTTTTTGGGGGTATATTGTAAAACGTTGTTCTAGTATATAAAGTTTACGGTCGGGTTTCGTAAAATTGAAAATTCTTTTATAAATAACATAGGAGAATAAGAAAACTATGTGGATCTTTAATGAAAAAGCACAGGATTGGAAATACGTTACCAATGAACAGTTTCTGGAAATGTCAAAGAAAATGAATGATATTAAAGTTATGGATGGACCAGAAGAAAAACCCAAGAAGAGAACAAAGAAATCCAAATAAACGACAACCTTATATATATTTCGTAAAATTGAAAAGTCTTTTATTTATTTTGATTAACGTTTATAAATGTTTATAGGTGATTGCAATTACCAAAAAAGATATTGTTGATATGGTTGTCGAGGAAGATCCACCTATCAAAGAAAATGGTTGGGACGGTGCGACAAGCAAAAGTCAACTTTTTGATTTTGCGAGAGATGAGGAAGGCAATCTTCAAAAAGAAAAAATAGAAAATTATTTTTTGAAGGTCGACGGCGATGGTTTAGTAGAATCTGATTATAGTTATCCTGTTGGCAAGATAGTAGATGGCAAACCAGAATATGATTTAGAAGGACTGCAAGCTGCTTTTTCTGCGGCAATGGGTTCTCATACCGGAGTTGAGCATCTTGCTAAAGAAAACTTTGGTGTGGAAATGCTTACCGAGGGCATGAAAGACGTTCTCGGTATCAAGGAAAATTCTGCGTATGCTACCGCTTCTGGTGACATGGTAATTGAAGAAACTGATCCCATCAATGATTATCCTAATGAATCAAACAATGCTGACGTTGCTTGGACACCTGAAAAAGCCAAACAAGATCTAATTGAGTGGGCTACTTCTGATGGCAAAATCAGTAAGAAAAAGCTCATGAAGTACTTTTTGGATGTAGATGGCGGCGATGCGCAAAACGTCGATTCTTACCGGTATGTGGTGGGTGCAATTGTAGATGGTGAACCTCAGTATTGTTTGCGTTGTTTAGATGATAGCTGGGAACTTGCGTCTGGAAAAAGGACTGGTGTTGCTAACCGAACCGTTATGAAAAAGATTGTTTTTCTAAAAGACCGTGAAGGAATGCCGCTTACCGAAGAACAAATGGAATTTACCCAACGCCACATGTCAGCTCCCATTAATGATAATGAAATCAAGCTCAATGAATATGTTTTGCAGGATGCAAGCGAAATGGGAAACATTGCAGTTGTAAACAGCGCAGACGTTAAATTGAATTCTGCGTTGTCCGGTTCCAAAGTTATCTATGAAGACGATAATATAATTGACGTTCCTGTTGTTCCGATGCGAGAAGGTGTTTTTACTGGTTCTGACGGTGTTCCAACACTCAAGAAGTTTGAGTATTTTGGAAAGGACGCACACTGGCTGGAAGGACAACCAATACTCAAGGGGCATACGGCACCAACAGAACTAGTCACGTATAAGCATGACCGCATTGGCAAACTCATTAATGTAATGACACGACCCGATAAAAAGGATGTTGTAGCCGTTGCTAGATATTATAAAAATAAATTAAGCCCGGATGACCTTGCAAAAATTAAATCTGGTATTCCTTATGATGGTTCGATTGCATATACTACGCATACTACATTCGAAGATGGAGAATACGATGGTAAACGATATGGTGCAATAGAAGACGGCGGATACCACTTCTATCATTTCGCGGATCTTGGTAGTGAAAGAGG
>JALHIE010000132.1 GCA_022840285.1 Porphyromonadaceae bacterium | reverse complement strand
TCCAACAGGTTGGGCATAACGATAATGTCGTATCCCGTATAATTGGGTTTCAGGTTCATGGCATCGGCCTGCATAAAAAGAAGGCTCCCTTTTCCTTTTCCGAGTCCGAAATCCGATAAGACCACATCGCGAAAATATACCAGTTCCCCTTCGTCTTTCGTCGTATAACGCATGTATCCCTGTTCCTGCAACTGAATGGGAATACGAATCATGCGGGCGGTGAAATCCAAAGCGGTAACATCATTGAAATACTGTGCCAGTTCAAAAGCCAATCGTCCGGTATCGGCGTTCAAATCGAGAACCCGGCTTTCTGTTTTTCCTTTCGCCACATCCACAACTATCTCGGCAAGACGTTTCGAGAAATTCGTTTCCTGTGAATATGCATCACCCCAATTGTTCTCGCACGATAACGTAACCTCTTCGTCGGTCTCGTAATCGGCGCTCCGAATATTCAGCGGTGCATCCGATTGCACATAACGGAACCCGGCATGCTGATAAAAATGGCGGCGAAAAGCATAACGCGAATGCAGCGTAGCTTCATTTCCGGTAGAGATCCACGACCCTCCTTTTATCAGGTTGTGCTTACCGTCGAACGTGGGCGTGGAAAAATCATCGTACAAAGGATGTACTTTGAAACCGGGGAAGCCGGTGATTGGCGTTTCCGTCCATTGCCAGACATTTCCCAGCACGTCATAAAAATCGCCCTGTTGAAATTTATCCACCGGGCAGGGCGACGTGCCATATTCAAGATTAATGTTTCCTGGCGCAGTCTCCCACTCCATTACGTCTTTTAATCCCGAAACCTGATGCAACCTGTACCATTCAGCTTCCGTTGGCAACCGATAGACCTGTCCGGTTTTTCCACTTTTCCAGTTACAGAAAGCTTTTGCTTCCAGGTAATTTACTTCAGCGGGCCAGTTCCACGGCATCGGCACCTCCTCGGCAACCAACCGCAACCGGTATCCATTCTCGTCTTTTCGCCAGAAAAGCGGCATCCTTGCTTGTTTAAAGTTTCGCCAGTTCCATCCCTCTTCCGTCCAGTATTTTTCGGTTTCGTACCCCCCGTCTTCCATGAATTCCAAAAACTCCCGGTTCGAGGTCAAGTATCTGGCCGCCTTGAAGCCGGCAACCTCTTCGGTATAATCTCCGTATTCGTTGTCCCACCCGTAAAAAGGATGGTCTTTCGGTTTACCCAGCTTCATCGTCGCTCCTTCCACATCGACAAGTTCGTTTTGCGGAGCGTTTCCCGTCTCCGGGCAACGTTTGCCAAACAAATCCGGGACCACCTTATCCAACGGCAATTGCCGGATGAGTACCGACGATGTTTCCAGGTGAATCCGTTCGTGTTCAATTCCCATCATAATTATCCAGAAAGGACTCTCCCAGTCAATAGGGAGCGACAACGGAGCCGTATCGATAATACGAAGTATGGCTTCTTTGGCTTTGTCGCGATAATGACGTACTTCGGAAACAGGCGGCCAGTCGTAATGGTTGTTGTCGAGGTCGTCCCAGCTCATCTCATCCACGCCAATGGCAAAAATGGACTCAAATTTCGGGTTAATGCGTCCATCGATAATCTTCCCCAAAAAAAGTTTATTGATAAAGAACACAGCTGTGTGCCCCAGATAAAACAGAATAATGTGGCGTAAGGGATCGCCCCGGTGATAAAACACTTCATCCGATTTCAATTGCGTATAAAGCAATTCGTCCACAGCCCACGTTTTCAGGAAGTATTCCCGAATTTCCCTTCTCTTTTCCTCCGGCATACCGAAACGCAGGTCGATTGTTTTTGTAAGTAATTCTTTCATATTCTTAATTTCTGACTTCTTATTTCTTTCATCATATAAATCTTCCTCATTTCAAATTTTTCATTCTGAGAACGGTTTTTCGTCTGTACTATAGTAGCTACTGGCTGGAAACCAAGCTTTTCATACAACAACAGGGCAGGCTTATTTTCATCCCAGACCCGTATTACCACATCCGAATAATTATCTTTAGCCTGCTGTAAGAAGCTGTCAAACAGTTCAGAGGCAACGCCTTTTCCCCGAAAATCGGAATGCGTCATTACTTCAGCAATATAAACCGAAGTTTCAACGGGAACCTGCGGACATTTATCACGGGGAAATTCCCTGTCAAACGACAACGGGAACGCGATCAGCACACCCGCCAGCCTGCCTCCTGCAAAGGCCATATTCCCCCAACCGTTCCGGAGCATCTCATCCAGCGTGCTTTCGGCTGATTCACGCGGTATATACTGAGCCTGTCCGCCTGTCGTAAAAGCGTTTAAATACAAACCAAGGATCTTTTCCCTGAACTTGGGATAATTGAACAGATCCAACCCAAAAACACGAATTTGCAAGGCTTCTTCTTTCATAATTCAACGGATTACCAACCACCTACTCTGCCACCGCCACCGCCCATTCCAGAAAAACCGCCGCCAAAAGAACCGCTGCTCCAGTTCCCACCACCTGAACCGGATGTCTGCGGAGGAGTTGCGGCGTGATTGACGGTATTCGACAAGGTGCTGTTGAGCATATGTCCAAAACGGGCAGGCTGCAGAACCGTTCCCGTATACCAGGGCATTAAAAAACTGCAATTGCTTTTCTTCTGCCGTATCCATATACATTTTCAATCCTTCAACCTGCGATTGGAGGTAGAGTTTCCGTTCACCCGGACGCTTGATCAGGAAACCGTACGCCATAAAACCAGTGATTATGAGTGGGAAGCAGATAATAAAGCCAACAGCGTTTACCGACAGGTTATTCACCGAAAAGAAAAGCAACAGGCTCAACGACCCGACAACCAATGCGGCTACCAGGGCAAAACCGAACCACCGGATTCTGGATTTCCTGAGTATTTTCCGTAAAATCAGCGATAAAAGCGACACAACGGGAAAGGATACCAGGGCTACGGCTATAAACGTACCGATCTGATCTGCGGGCTCAAACCTCACGAAGTACAACAGAAAGCCAGAATACAGGGTCAGCATGATCCAGGGCAGCACCATAAACTTACGGTTGCCACCTTCTTTCAATACCGGCTTGTATTGCTTGTTGAGATCGTCCCTGAACGAATTCATCAGGTTCGCTATGCCGGAATCATATTTCCCGTCAAGCACCACTTCATCTTCATCTTTGAAAAGGTCCCGCAAGACCGTGCTTTCTTCCCGGGGAAGCGTATTATCGTCATCTTTCGCCCTGACGAGCGTGTAAATCCGGTCTTTTCGCCGCAGAAAAGACGACCTTTCGGTTTCTTTGATGCGTAAAAATCCTTTTACGGCCAGGTTCACGATGGAGGGCGTTATCAGGTCATCCCAATACTTTTCTTTGTAAAGCATACCCACGCTTGCGGGAGACAATCCTTCGGGCGGTGAGAATTGTGGAATTACCACGGGTTTTGGCGGATCAATCCCGTATTTCCGCCACGTAAAAAAATAATAGGCAAGCAGCAATAAAAAAACAACGGCACTGACAACAGGCAACCCATTTTTATCGAAGAAAGTGGCCGGGGCAGGTTTGAAGTATCCGTTTTTCCGCATTGCCGGCTGACGAACAGCACCCTTTGTAAACCCAACGGAGACGGTCAGCATTTCCTGCGGTGCCAGACTGATGGCTTCCAGATACAACGACCCATCGGGCAACGTGTCAGTCCTGCAATTACTCTCTAACGCCCCCTGTTTTCCCGTATAACAACGGAAACTCAGCACTTCAGCACCTTCGGGAATCCGAATAACAGCGCTTACGGTATCGAGTGGATAATCCGACATTCCGTTTACGTTCCAGGTTAACTCGTCGTAACCTTCAAAAAAACCGATTTGACCGGATGTCTTGTAATCGAGGGTATATACATACCAACCGTTATCCAGAAAAAAATCCTTGTTACCAACGTAAATCACCCTGTCACCTCTTTCCCGTTCGGTGAAAAAGTTTTCCGGCTCCCCATCCCTTTTCACACTTTCGATATCGTAATCCACAGGCACCTTGTTCCCGTCCCTGTCGGATCGGGTCAACGGTAGGGCGCGGGTGATTCCACGCTTGAAAACTATCCCTTTGGCATATACACGCACATTCTCCCGAACCGAAATGTATCCCGAAGTATCCACCAACACATCGGAACGGAACGTATATACCTTCTCTTCCTGGGCAAAACCCGACAAGAAGAAGAGTGCGGCAAAAAGAAAGCATAAAATGCGTTGCATTCAGAATTTCACTTGTGGAGCAACTTTCTCCTGTTCGTTCTCCAATTCAAAGAAAAGAGATTTGGCAAAGTTGAACATCCCGGCAATTATGTTGCTCGGAAACGTATCGATAACAATGTTTTTTTCACGGACAGAACCGTTATAGAACCGGCGAGACTTTTCGATATCCGACTCAATAAGGCTGAGCTGATGCTGCAATTGCATAAAGTTTTCGTTGGCTTTCAAATCGGGATACTGCTCAGCAACGGCAAACAGGCTCATCAATGCCCGGTTCAGGTCGTTTTCCGCGGTTTCCTGAGATTTTAAATCTTTTGCACTCATCGCATGGGCACGCGCCTGTGTCACCCGGTTAAAGGTTTCACTCTCGTGCTTGGCATATCCTTTCACGGTTTCCACCAGGTTTGGAACGAGGTCGTAACGTTTCTTCAACTGTACGTTTATTCCGCTCCACGCCTCTTCTACAAGTGTTCTCAGCTTGACCAGTCTGTTGTAGATTGAGATGCCGTAAAACAGAAAGATCATCCCCAATACAAGGACGACTATTAATACAACAATACCTGCTCCCATAATCGATATAATTTAATTGGTTTTAAGTTGATGCGATAAAATTTATATATCCAATACAATCCAAAAGAATAATTAAATGCTTTCTTAAAAACAAAAATTAATTTACACTTGTTCAACGGGTATCGATAAATTATTTTTTCTTAATTTTGGCATTTACAGAACCATTCACTACTCTACTGCATTTATTCAGTATAGAATAAACAACAACCAACTAAAAACTGAATATATTTATGAAAAATTTCATCTTTCAAAACCCCACAAAACTTGTTTTTGGGAAAGGGCAAATTGCCAGATTAAACGAACTGATCCCTGCCGAGGTTAACCTGATGATCACTTACGGAGGCGGAAGTGTCACCCGAAACGGCATATACGACCAGGTAAAAGCCGCGTTAAAAGGCCGCAAATTCATAGAGTTTTGGGGTATCGAACCCAATCCGCATGTGGAAACATTGCGTAGAGCCATAGAAGTGGGAAAAAACGAAAACATCAATTACCTGCTGGCCGTAGGCGGTGGCTCCGTGCTGGACGGAACAAAACTGATTGCCGCAGGGATCGCCTCGGATGAAGACGCGTGGGACATCGTGCTGAAAGGTGTTGCCGAAAAGCAAATTCCTTTTGCATCCGTACTTACAGTACCGGCTACAGGATCGGAAATGAACGGTGGCGCCGTTGTCACCCGCGCCGAAACCCGGGAGAAGTTTGCTTTCGGTGGTGATTATCCGCAGTTTTCCATTCTCGATCCGGAAGTGACCTACTCCCTTTCCAGGCACCAGGTGGCTTGCGGACTTGCCGACGCCTATACGCACGTGCTGGAGCAATACCTTACCACGCCGGGACAGTCGCGGCTGATGGACAGGTGGGCTGAAGGGGTATTGTTGTCGATCATGGAGATTGC
>JALHIE010000131.1 GCA_022840285.1 Porphyromonadaceae bacterium | reverse complement strand
AAAGTGAGGGACGCACTGATCCGGAAATCGCTTGAAGGAGTTGAAGTACGTGTTATTTACGATAGCTTTGGTTCCCGTAAAACCAAAAAAGCATTTTTTGAGGAATTTCGAAAGGCCGGTATCGAAGCAGAACCTTTTTTAAAAGTTGCACTTCCCAAATTTACCTCGAGACTAAATTTCCGGAATCACAGAAAAATCATCGTCATTGACGGACAAATCGGTTATGTTGGCGGCATGAACATTGCAGACAGGTACATCGATGGTTTTAAATGGGGAACGTGGCGTGATACGCACGTGCGCATCGAAGGTAAGGGGGTTCAAGGTCTGCAATCGATCTTTCTTATCGATTGGTTTTTTGTGAGCCAAACACTTATCACGTCGAGGAAATATTTTCCGGAGCTTCCCGTTTATGGAAACATATCCATACAGACTGTCAACAGTGGACCGTTTCGTGAGGAAAGGGAAATCTCTCACGGTATTCTGCAAGCCATATACGATGCACAGAAAAATATTTTCATCCAAACACCCTATTTCATTCCGCCCGAATCCATGATAGAAGCGTTACAAGCAGCAGCTATACGTGGGCTGGATGTGCGACTGATCATCTCAAAAAAATCGGATGTTCCTTTGGTGCAAATGGCATCGCGCTCGTTCATAAAGGAAATGCTGGAAAGCGGAGTGAAAGTGTATATGTACGAGAAAGGCTTTTTGCATTCCAAACTGATGGTTTTTGATGATTCCCTCACATTGATCGGTTCCGTGAATTTCGATTCACGCAGTTTTGAACACAATTTCGAGGTGGAAGCGTTTATTTATGATCACGATGTGGCAGAAAAAGCTATCGATATTATTGTTGAGGATCAACGGTATTCTCAGGTTATATCCTTACGTGAGTGGATGAAGAGACCGATGTGGCACCGTTTTATTGAATCGTTGATGCGTTTGTTTGCACCTTTGTTATAACCAATTGCAAAAAATATGGTTAGAATCTATTTGATCGGATATATGGGCGTGGGAAAAACCACGGTTGGTAAGAAACTGGCTAAATTATTCGATATCGGATTTATCGATTTAGATAAGTTTATAGAGAGTAAATACCACAAGACCGTCCCCGAGCTTTTTGCTGAACGGGGAGAAAATGAATTTCGCCTGATCGAGCAAAAATCGTTGATTGAAGTCTCGGAGATAGAGAATGTGGTGGTTTCGACGGGCGGTGGAACCCCTTGCTTTTTTGAAAATATCCGGCTGATGAACCAAACTGGAATTACCGTATACATCCATGCGGAACCCAACGAACTTGCAGCCAGGCTACGGGCCTCGAAAACAATCCGTCCCCTTGTCTCCGGAAAAACCGGAGAAGACTTAACGATGTTCATTGCCAGTCACTTGAAAGAGAGGGAGAGGTTTTACAACCAGGCGCAGGTTATTTACAAAACCGATCGTTTAATTACAAAAGAAGAGGTTCACCTGACCGTTGACAGGATCGCTAACGAAATAAAAATACTGCTAAAATGATATATGAACCTTTAAGAAGCACACAATTTGTTGTTCGTGAATTGTTGTTGAAAGTTGACAAACAGAACGTCTCACTCGTTATCGGCATTCCGAAAGAAAATCAAAAAGTGGAAAAACGGTTGGCAATCACTCCCGAAACAGCTACCTTGCTTGTAGAATCGGGGTATCAGGTGGTGATTGAATCCGATGCAGGGTTGGCCATAAATTATTCCGACCGGTATTATGCTGACTCGGGAGCCCACATCGCGCAATCGAAAGCAGAGGTTTTTCAGGCCGACATCATTCTGAAGATCTCACCGCCTACCTATGAGGAGGTGTCGATGATGAAACCACGGAGCAGTGTGTTTTCGTTCTTGCAGTTGCACCTGATTTCGTCGGAAACATTGGATTTAATGGCGGAAAAACGCATAAATGCGTTGGCTTATGAGTTGATAAATGACGATAACCAAATTTCTCCATTTGTGACTGCTATCAGTGAAATTGAAGGAGCATATTCCATTTCTGTTGCCTCCGAGTTGCTCAGTAGCGCACACGGTGGAAAAGGTATTTTGCTGGGTGGTGTTCCGGGAATCTCACCCACCGAAGTGGTTATTATCGGAGCAGGGGTAGCCGGAGCCGTGGCTGCGCGTGCTGCGCTGGCATTGGGCGCTGCAGTGAAGATTTTTGACAACGACATCAACAAGCTTAGGAAGATCCAGCACGAATTGGGACGAATGGTCTTTACATCTACCCTGCAACCGAATGTATTGCGTAATGTTTTTCGCTCTGCCGATGTGGCAATCGGTGCTATGCAATATGTCAATAAAACGCATTTGTATCGTATATCCACAGATTTAATCCGTGAAATGAAAAAGGGGGCGCTCGTTATTGATCTGCGTATATCGCACGGAGGGTGTTTCGAAACTACGATGGAGGCGTGTTTACCCGATCATCCCCAGGTTTTTGAACGGTTCGGTGTTTTGCATTTTTGTGAATTAAGCATAAGTTCGCGCGTAGCCCGTACGGCATCCATTGCATTGAGCAATATTTTTATTTCAATGTTCTCGGCAATGACCGAGAGTGGGGGAGTCGGGAGGCTTGCCCGTTTTGATCGTGGCTTCGCTTCCGGATTTTATATGTTTTCCGGAAAGATGGTCAACTCTTATGTAGCCAACCATTTCAACTGGCCGGTAAACGATATAGGGTTGTTTCTTCCCGGATTGTAGAGAAGTGAGTTGTTGAGGTTATATAATGGCGGAAATATTATCTTCTCACCTGGGGTACTTTTTGGCTGATGCTCCTGTGTTTTATCTTTCTCTTAACCGTTTTTGTCCCCCAAGACGAGGGTTTAAGAAAATATAAACGTGTGCGTAACCTGCTGGCTTGGGGCGTTTTTTTTCTGATGGCACTCGTAAATTTTACGGAACTTACCATGAGGGATTCAGGTGCAGGTGACGACATCTGGTACACGCGCATCATGACTCTATGGATTGGAGCGTGTGTGGCCCCTGTGTTCTCCATTGTAAACATAACGTTGATAAACGCGGGTTTCTTCTCATGGAGGAGTCTTGTCAGGGATTTGGTT
>JALHIE010000130.1 GCA_022840285.1 Porphyromonadaceae bacterium | reverse complement strand
ATTGTAAACATACTCTCAATCAATAAAAGGAATCACATTTTTCCGACGAACCTGCATTTTTCAGCATTTTGAAAAAATGGGGATTTCGGAGCGGACTCAATGTTGAATATTTCGATAACAACAAGCTGGAAGGTATCGCAAAGCGCACGCGCGTTGATGACAATATCGATTTCGTGTGGTGGAATAAAGCACCCTTCGATGATTTAAACCCGGAAGAATTCTCGATCTGCTGGAGAGGGGTTCTTGTGCCACCTGTTACAGGTGAATATGCCATTGGAGGCGAAGCTTTCACCGGATACAAACTGTCGGTGGACGGCAAGGAGGTAACACAAGGCAGGGACCAGCATCACGCGAGAAAAAGGTATGAGTATGTGCAGTTTGAAGCCGGAAAACCGTATGAAATAGAGGTGGAATACGTTCAGGATAAAACAGAATATGCTCATGTGAAGATACTTTGGGATGTGCCTAATCCTAATTTGAAACAAGAAGCCATTGATTTGGCCAGGAACTCCGATCTGGTGATTCTGTGTATGGGACTGAGTCCCTTATTGGAAGGCGAAGAGATGAAAGTCAATGTAGAAGGTTTTGCGGGTGGAGACCGTCTCGACATCAAACTACCCGCTGTTCAAACCGAGCTCATGAAAGAAATTCAGAAACTCGGGAAACCCACTGTTCTGGTCCTTCTCAATGGAAGCGCCTTAGCCTTTAACTGGGAAGCTGAAAATATTCCTGCCATTCTGGAGGCATGGTATCCCGGGCAGTCGGGCGGAACAGCCATTGCCGACGTTATTTTTGGCGATTACAATCCGGCAGGCCGCCTTCCGGTTACCTTTTATAAAGATGTGAACCAGATTCCTGCTTTTGATAATTATGATATGCAGGGTAAAACTTACCGGTATTTTGAAGGAAAACCTCTGTATGAGTTTGGTTATGGGTTAAGCTATACCACCTTTCAGTATAAACTGCGTACTGTTCCCGAAAGCGTGAAGAACGGAGAGGATATTTCGGTTTCTGTCGATGTGACCAATACCGGCAATATGGATGGAGATGAAGTTGTTCAACTTTACGTGTCTCTACCCGACAGTAAACTGCAAAAACCGATTCGTGCTTTGCAGGGATTTAAACGGGTACATTTGAAAAAAGGCGAAACACAAACCGTGAAGTTTACGTTGAAACCGCATCAGATTGCCGCAAGGAACAAAGAGAACATACCGGTTGTTGAGACCGGAAAAGTGCAGGTGTCGATCGGGAGTAAGCAACCCGATGCCGTTTCGCTGGCTACCGGAAACGTAGTAGAGGTTTTTATTGAGACAGAGGGGGATAATTATTTTATTAACGAATAAAAAGAGAACATCATGTATTTGTTGGGATACGATATAGGCAGTTCATCGGTAAAAGCTTGCCTGGTGAATGCAGAAACGGGGCAGGTGGTAGCATCCGATTTTTTCCCGAAGACCGAGATGCCGATCTATGCTGCACAACCGGGTTGGGCGGAACAAGACCCCGACATGTGGTGGGAAAACCTGAAGCTGGCAAACCAATCGGTAATTAAAAAGTCGGGTATAGATGTTGCCGAAATCAAAGGCATCGGGATATCGTGGCAGATGCACGGATTGGTCGCCATCGATAAGAACGGAAAAGTGCTTCGCCCGTCCATCATTTGGTGCGACAGTCGCGCTGTACCCTACGGTGAAAAAGCATTCGAGGCGATAGGGGCAGAGAATGCCCTGGCTGCACTGTTGAACTCGCCGGGTAACTTCACCGCATCAAAACTGGCTTGGGTAAAAGAAAATGAACCCTACCTTTATGGACAAATCGATAAGATCATGCTCCCCGGTGATTATATTGCCATGAAGCTGACGGGTGATGTTTGCACTACGATTGAAGGATTATCGGAAGGTGTTTTCTGGGATTTTCAGACAAACGCCGTCTCGACAGAGGTGATGAGGTATTTTGGATTCAGTGACGAAATTATTCCTCCGGTAATTCCAACGTTTGGTTTTCAGGGAGCGGTATCCGCCGGAGCAGCCAAGGAGCTCGGTCTGAAAGAGGGTATCCCGCTGGGATACCGGGCAGGGGACCAGCCCAACAATGCCGTTTCGCTCAACGTGTTCAACCCAGGAGAAATAGCCTCTACCGCAGGAACATCGGGAGTGGTTTACGGGGTGCTGGGCGAAGTGAATTACGACCCGCTTTCGCGTGTTAACACCTTTGCACACGTGAACCACACATCCGGGAAGCCGAGGCTGGGTGTCTTATTGTGCATCAACGGAACCGGTATTCTGAATTCGTGGATAAAAAGGAACATGATACAGCCGGGATTGAGTTACAACGACATGAACGGGCTGGCTGAAAAGTCTCCTGTCGGTTCAAGGGGGGTCTCGGTGATTCCTTTCGGAAACGGTGCAGAGCGCGTACTGCAAAATAAGGATCCGGGATGTTCCTTTCACGGTATCAATTTCAATATTCATACCCTTTCCGATATTGTTCGTGCGTCGCAGGAAGGCATTGTCTTCTCTTTTAAATACGGAATGGAGATTATGGAAGAGATGGGGATGAAGATCAACCTTATCAGGGCTGGAAACGCCAATATGTTCCTGAGTCCCGTATTCCGGGAAACACTGGCGGGCATAACCGGATCAACCATCGAGCTGTTCGATACCGACGGAGCGGCAGGCGCTGCAAAAGCTGCCGGTATGGGCGTAGGGATCTATTCTTCCAACGAAGAGGCATTTGCTTCGCTGAAGAAAATCATGACCGTTAAGCCCGATGAAAAGAATGGTGAGAGGTACAAGGAGGTTTACCAACGTTGGAAAAAATACATTAAACAATAGAAAACAGATGCGAAAAATTATGGAAACAAAAAAAGAATTTTTTCCCGGAATAGGGAAGATCAGGTTCGAAGGAAAAGAAAGCAAAAATCCGCTGGCATTCCGTTACTACGATGCGGAGAAAGTGGTTTACGGACGGAAGATGAAAGAGTGGTTCAAATTCTCCATGGCTTACTGGCATACCCTTTGTGCGGAATCGAGCGACCCTTTTGGAGAAGAAACCAAAGATTTTGAATGGAACAATGGCAAT
>JALHIE010000129.1 GCA_022840285.1 Porphyromonadaceae bacterium | reverse complement strand
TTCAGCTGCAGACTCCATTCCGCAAAACCACCGGTACGGCCTTGTTGATGTTGCAAAGGCCGATACCTCTCTGGGCATTCTTATCCTGGTAAACAAAAACCACAAGCTGGCAGAAGGCTACCGGCCGTACGATCTTGTTCCCATTGATAACCGTTACAACAAGGGAATAATGAACCTTTTACGCAAAGAAGCCGCTGCCGCTTTTGTCCTCATGTGCCGCAAGGCAGAAGAAGACAGCATCTTGCTTTGGAACATTTCTGCCTACCGGTCAGACACCGTACAGCGTCAGCTGTATGACAATGCCGTTGAAAGGAGCGGGGTTCACAGGGCAGACCGGTTTTCTTCCCGGCCAGGTCATTCGGAGCACCAGACCGGCCTAACCGCAGACATCAACAGCACTCACAGTTCTTTTTCAAGAACACCCCAGTCGGCCTGGCTCCGGAAAAACGCCCATCTGTTCGGATTCATAGAGCGCTATCCCCGTCATAAAGAAGACATCACCGGCTACTCCCACGAGCCGTGGCATTTCCGTTATGTGGGAGTAGAAGCGGCTACCATAATATATATTAACAAGATTACTTTGGAAGAATACCATGGAACAATCCAAAAACCAACCCGGAGCCCTGCCAGATAACGCTTACCGGGAACTGAAACCGGGAGAAACATACGAACCCCTGATGTCTCCCCATAAAAAATACCCCGAAGTCACCTTCTGGTCTGTGTGCATAGGCCTGGTCATGACCGTGCTGTTTTCGGCGGCTGCCGCTTACCTGGGGCTCAAGGTGGGACAGGTGTTTGAAGCCGCCATACCCATTGCCATTATTGCGGTAGGCCTTTCCTCGGCGCTGAAACGCAAAAATTCTCTGGGAGAAAACATTATCATCCAGTCTATCGGAGGCTGCTCGGGAGGTGTAGTGGCGGGGGCCATCTTTACCCTTCCGGCCATGTACATCCTGCAGGAAAAATACCCGGAAATGTCGGTGGATTTTATAAAAATATTCTTCAGCTCCCTGCTTGGAGGCGTTCTGGGAATCCTTTTCATCATTCCCTTCCGAAAGTATTTTGTTCAAGACATGCACGGCAAGTTTCCCTTCCCCGAGGCGACTGCTTCTACCCAGGTCCTGGTGAGCGGGGAAACCGGGGGGAAAGGTGCCCGGTATCTTCTGGCCAGCGGGCTGATAGGGGGGGTGTACGACTTTGTGGTCTCCACTTTTGGCTGGTGGAGCGAAGTGTTTACCACAAGAGTCCTGCCCTGGGGAACAGCCATTGCCGATAAGGCCAAACTGGTGGGAAAACTGAACGTAAGCGCTGCCGTCCTGGGACTGGGATACATCATCGGCCTGAAATACGCCTTCATCATTTGCTGTGGGTCTTTCCTGGTCTGGTTCGGGATCATCCCGCTGATGAACCTGATCTGGGGGGGACAGGTCATTGACCTGATGGGAACCGGCATTATGCAGACGGTAGGGGAAATGAGCCCCGAGGTGATTTTTACCACCTACGCCAGGCATATCGGCATAGGAGGCATTGCTGTTGCCGGCATAATCGGGATCATCAAGGCTTCTTCTACCCTGAAAGCCGCCCTGGGAATGGCCGCCAAAGAACTCCGGGGTAAACGCGATCCGCAACAACAGGCCGTCCTTCGCACGCAGCGAGACCTGTCCATGAAAATCATCGTTATCGGGACCCTGGTTACCCTGGCCCTTGTTTTTGTTTTCTTTTATTTTGGCGTGCTTAACATGAACCTCTGGCATGCCGTGATTGCATTGATTGTAGTAGCCGTTATTGCCTTTCTCTTCACCACGGTGGCAGCAAACGCCATAGCCATAGTGGGAACAAACCCGGTAAGCGGCATGACGCTCATGACCCTGATCCTGGCTTCGGTCATCATGGTAGCCTCGGGTCTAAAGGGAACCGCCGGCATGACAGCCGCCCTGATCATAGGCGGGGTTGTCTGTACGGCACTTTCCGTGTCGGGCTCATTCATTACCGATCTTAAAATTGGTTACTGGCTGGGAAGCACTCCCTATAAACAACAACTCTGGAAGTTTGCAGGCACCCTGGTTGCCGCGGCAACGGTGGGAGGGGTGATCATAGTTTTGAACAAAACTTATGGTTTTACCGGCCAGAATGCCCTGGTTGCACCGCAGGCAAACGCCATGGCTGCTGTCATTGAACCGCTTATGTCGGGTGGCGGCGCTCCATGGCTTTTGTATGGTATCGGCGGTGTAATAGCCATTTTGCTGACACTCTTCAAAATCCCTGCCCTGGCCTTTTCTCTGGGGATGTTCATTCCTCTGGAATTAAACCTGCCCCTGCTTGTGGGCGGGGCAGTTGCCTGGTTTGTTTCCACCCGCAGCAAGGAAACCCGGGTCAACGAAGACCGCAGGGAACGGGGCACCCTGCTTGCTTCCGGTTTTATTGCCGGAGGCGCCCTCATGGGTGTTGTAAGTGCCATCATGCGTTTTGCCGGACTCAACCTGGTCAATACAGAGTGGCAAAATTCAACGGCCGGTGAAGTGCTTGCGCTTGTAGCTTACATCTGCATTATCATATATCTGGCCCTCAGCAGTATGAAGGCCGCAAAAGACAAATAAACCTGATATTATGGAAAAGATCCTGGATAAATTTCTCCGGTATATCTCCTTTGACACGGCATCGGACCCGGAATCACAAACACAGCCGAGCACTGCTAAACAATTGGTCTTACTGGAAGTGCTGCTCAGGGAATTGCGGCAGATGGGCGTTGCAGATGCCTGCATGGATGAGTACGGGTACGTGATGGCATCCATTCCTTCCAACATGGACAAGGAAGTTCCGGCCATAGGATTCATTGCGCACGTAGACACTTCTCCCGATGCCAGCGGCAGGGACATCTGCCCCCGGATCATTGAGCGATATGATGGAAAACCCATCCTTCTGAACAAGGAAAAAGTATTATACCTGGATCCGGCCGAGTTCCCGGAACTGCTTTCCTATCAGGGTCAGACCCTGATAACTACAGATGGCACCACACTTCTGGGAGCAGACGACAAGGCCGGCGTGGCAGCCATCATGACTGCCGTCCAATACCTGATGGCACATCCGGAAGTAAAACACGGCCCGGTTAAGATC
>JALHIE010000128.1 GCA_022840285.1 Porphyromonadaceae bacterium | reverse complement strand
TTATTAATAACTTTTGGTTAGCAAATCACTAACGCATCCAAAAACCATTTCTGGAAAAGATTTTTGTTTCTTGCGAGCAATGGTCCAAAACTTCCATCTAAAATATATGTCATGGAATTGTCTTTTGGTGTTCTGGTTGTTCGGCCACAAGCTTGTTGGACTTGAATAGCAACAGTTTTGGAATACCACATATAATTGTCATATTTGTTTCGTGCTTGTATCCAGTCGTCTCCAAGATTCGGAAAAGGAACTTTGGCTACAATATTCATAGGATATTCTGGACCTTCCAGGTTTAGTCCTTGTTCAAATGCAACGCTCAGGAAAATCGCATTATCTAATCGCATCCAATGTTTTAATACTTCATTTCGCTCACCGGGAAACTGCACCAAAACATTAGGTTGTAACCTACATAAATGTTCATTAATGAGGTTTGCTATTTGGTAGTTTCCGCAATGAACTATTGTTTTTTCTGAAAACATGTCATGGAGCTGGGATATTTTTTTAGCCATTGGTTTTGCAAATCGGAAACGTCCATCTTTTGTCATGGCGCCAACTGGATCGTAATATATGGTTCGACGATCAATTGGTATTGGATGCATAACGTCAACAGAAATTGCTTTGTTGGTTAGAAGTTCAGTTGTTGGCGTTCCTGATGCCAGAACCACGCAATCCAATTTCGCAACAAGGTCAGCGAATGGAACCTTACAGTCTAGCAGTTTAAAATAAGGACTAACCGTTAATTCTTTTCTGCGAGTACTAACATTGAATACTTCTTCGTTATCCGTTGTAAGTACATAAGGAACTTCCAGGCTCAAATATCGTAACGCTTGATTACAAGAATCCAAATTGTTTCTATAATAACTATATTCTTTTCGAACCTTCGATAGCATTTTTGTTTCGCGAGCAGTTAATTTTCTATTAGCACCTATAATGTCTTTTCGAACGTCCTTACAATTTATGGTAACTTCTTTTAACTTTTTTTGCAGCACTTGTGAATATTCATTGAGGTAATCCTTTATGTCTAGTTTCAATAATTCCTTTTTTAGAAGTTCTTTTCTTTCTGCCAAGTTAGTTTTCTTAACAGCAATATTCAATTTTATTGTTGCGGAATCCAATAGAGCGTTCGGCAAATTTGTGGATTCATCGACTTCGAGGACTTTCGTGTCAAGGTAAAGACTTGGGTCTACTTGATACCGAGCAAATGTCGTTGCGCGGAAATTTGCTTTTTTGAAGGCAGCTTTTGCTATCCTATATGGGCATTCAGAACACCGGGCAAAACCTGGTTCTCGTGAACCAAATGGACAATCCTCCGCGGTATATCCAGGAATTCCAAGACATTTATAATTGTGTTTACCAACTATTTTTGGTAAATCGAATAGGTTTCCTTCCTGGATCAATGAGACTTGTGGCGAAGTAAATAAAATATTACTAACAAAGTATTCTTTTTCTAGTACCTTACCGAACACATATAAATTTAAAGTTTTTCCTGCAGCTGTTGGAGCATTTAGATCAATTATTTTACTACCTGATTCCCAAGATTTTAGCATTTGGGTTATTGCTTTTTCCTGGCCTTGTCTAAAAGAAGGATAAACATTATATTTTTGTAAATTTATTTTTGACAAAATATGCACCTCATGAATGGATAGTAGAAATATAAAAAAATAAAATGTATTTTATTTGGTTTTATTTAGTGTCCTGGTATCTTTCCACAAATCTATTTATTAATTTATTCGAAAATCCTAATTTTTTTGCTTTTGTTAATAGGCTTTCAATGTTGTCATAATTATAAACTTTACCAAAAGATGATCCTTGGTAAAATTCATCTGTTATGACACCGTTCTTTTCGGTATTGGATATACCTTTCACTGTCCACCCAGCAGTATTTCTTTTAGGTGCCCAGTGCAAACTATTTTCGCCACTGTATACCTGAACAGCAAATTTTCCGTTAGGATACTTCTTCGCGAACTTTTCATCCAAAAGTTTTCTGTTTTCAGATATATATTCTTTTATGGTCACGTTTATACCTCCTTATCGAGGTTTTTGCTCATGTCATCCAGTTTATCAAACAATGCTTTTTCCGCGACGTCATATCCATGTTCTTCAAATATTTTTGGTAATTCGAGTTCTAGAAATACTAGAAACGGATAACCAACAATAACAGAATTTCTTTTAGCTAGTTGCTTTTTTGTACACTTTATTGCATGTTTTTGTAACGAATTGAACTTAACTTGTTCCAGCATTTTTTTAATCTTATTCAACATAACCTTCACCCCACGACTTCAGATTATATAATGTTATTCGCCTCGTTCCAATAAGTACTTTGTTGAAATTGCCTTAAATGATAACCTCCCGATTTTGTAATCTGTGCTTTCGATTTCGGGTCGGAATACAAGACCTTCTCGCAATGTATCTGACAATACCGATTTTCCTGTTGCCATTTCAAGAAGATCATCTACGCTGTGATCCAAGGTTATTTGACCCAAATATGGAACCAGAAAATCTTTTCCCAGACCAAACGAATCAACAGTATCCCACATAGTAGCAACGTCAATATATTGGTGATTGGTCATGTCCCAGAAGTTAAATACACGGTAATAAATATCCGGTAACTTATATGGATTGCCTTGAATACCGTTGCCAAACAATTCACCTTGTATAGCGATTGTGCTGCCCAATTGTTTTAGGATTTCTTCTATGTTGTGATCAATTGCATATTTCCAGTATAAATCGCCATTCCATTTGTGCTCGACATCCGGAGCCAAATCCACGTTTCTTGAACAGACATGTAGCCCTGTTTCTGGATCTATATAGCAGGACATCGACGTGCCATCTAGTTTTTCTGTGACATGAAAGGTTTTTCCTTTATGTCTTTCAAGAACATCAGGAATGTTTTGAACCCGTGTCTCGTCTGTTTTGGGAACGGCTAACCTAGAAATAGGACACCGTATTCTACCTCTAAGACTAACTGGAATCGGTTTCTCATATTTCGTGATGCCAAGAACATTTGTTACGTCGAACCCATTTTCCAGTTCATCGAACCCAAATGGAACAGAATCCATACTATAATTTAGATTCCAATTACCATTATTCAAAACATCTAGTGGAAAACAAATTCCCTGGGAAATC
>JALHIE010000023.1 GCA_022840285.1 Porphyromonadaceae bacterium | reverse complement strand
GGAGCAATCTCCACAAAACAGTCGAGCAGCTCTTTTACTCCGAAATTGTTGAGGGCCGAACCAAAGAAGACAGGTGCCAGTTTCCCGGCAAGGTACTCTTCCCGGTTAAATCCGGGATACACTTCCGAAATAAGTTCCACATCGTTTCGCAACTTCTCCGACAGCTTTTCCCCTATACGCCTCTCTACTTCAGGCGATTGAATATCCAGGTGCACCGATTCCGTAACAATTTGCTTACTCGGCTGATACAAATCGAGGCTGTTCCGGTAGAGGTTATACACTCCTTTGAAACGTTCACCCATATCGATCGGCCAGCTCAATGGCCGTACCCCCACCTGGAGCTCTTCTTCCAGTTCATCCAGGATCTCGAACGGATCTTTTCCCTCACGGTCAAGCTTGTTCACAAAGATCATCACCGGCGTATGACGCATACGGCACACCTCCATCAGCTTGCGGGTTTGTGTTTCCACGCCCTTGGCAATATCTACCACCACAATTACGCTGTCCACAGCCGTCAGTGTACGATAGGTGTCTTCTGCGAAATCCTGGTGCCCGGGTGTGTCGAGAATATTGATTTTATAATTGCCGTACTCAAACCCCATCACGGAAGTGGCCACGGAAATCCCGCGTTGCCTTTCGATCTCCATCCAGTCGGATGTGGCGGTTTTTTTTATCTTGTTTGATTTTACAGCTCCCGCCACGTGTATGGCCCCGCCAAAAAGCAACAGTTTCTCCGTTAATGTGGTTTTTCCCGCGTCGGGATGGCTGATGATGGCAAACGTTCGCCGGCGTTGAATCTCTTGTTCTAATGTCATCTGTTTTTAAGCTTTTCAATGCATCTTTCCAGCCCGTTCTCCCATTGCGGAATAACGACACGGAAAGCCGATTGAATTTTTGATTTATCCAATACGCTGTACATTGGGCGTACAGCGGCTGTTTTGTATTCGCAGGCAGGAACGGGATCTAACCGGCAACGGCCTACGGCAGCCAACTCTTTTATTTTTTCGGCAAACCCGAACCAGGTGGTTTCCCCCAGGTTGGAAAAATGATAAACGCCCGATTTCCACTCCTCCCCTTCCAGGATGACCAGGATCATCTCTGCCAGATCGGCAGCGTAGGTAGGTGTTCCGTATTGGTCGGCAACGACGTTTAGCTTATCGCGCTCATTCATGAGGCGGAGCATTGTCTTCACAAAATTGTTTCCAAATTCGGAATAGAGCCACGAAGTACGGATTATGATCCACTCTTCGGCAAACTCCCGAATCGCCTCTTCGCCCTTCAGTTTCGACTTTCCGTAAACTGACAGCGGATTCGTGGAGGCGTCCTCTTTATAGGGAGTGTCTGCCGTGCCGTCGAACACATAATCGGTAGAGATATGAATTATTTTTGCACCCGACCTGGCCAGGTTTTCCGCA
The DNA here is from genome assembly GCA_022840285.1 of Porphyromonadaceae bacterium. Lineage (GTDB taxonomy): Bacteria > Bacteroidota > Bacteroidia > Bacteroidales > Dysgonomonadaceae > Petrimonas. The sequence continues at coordinate 28,444 of JALHIE010000023.1, read as the reverse complement.
CCGGTGCAATTGATCCCGTACGCCACTTCCTCATCGGCTTCAGCCTTATCCACAGCCGTATAGGCTGCACAGTTGATGACGTACTCAATGGAGTATTCCGATACAAAGTGCTGTACTTGCCCCGCATCGGTAATATCCAGCACATCCGCGTCGGTATAGATAAACCGGAAGGGGGAATTTGTTTTTTCCGCCAGTTGTTTCAGTTCTTGTCCCAGTTGTCCATTTGCTCCGGTGACCAAAACGTTTTTTTGAACCAGTCCGTAAAAGACGGTCTGTTTCCGGGTGACGGTTTCCGTTCCCCCAAGATGTTTATTTGATCCTGTGTAGATAGCCATTACACTTTTCTTTTTACTTTTGCACAAAAGTACTACGAAAATGGCAAATTTCCACATAATTGAGACAGGTTATTTCTGGGCAGATGGCGGTGCCATGTTTGGGCCCATACCCAAAAAATACTGGCACAAACGGTATCCAAGCAACCATAACAACATGTGCCTGATGGCAATGCGATGCCTCTTCATTGAAACCGACCGACATAAAATACTGGTAGATTGTGGGGCTGGCGACAAGCAATTGAACAAGCTGAAGTTCTACCAGCCGCACAATTTGAAAGATCTGAGAACCGAAATCGGAAAAATCGGCTATTCGCCTGACGAAGTAACCGATGTTGTACTTACCCACCTCCATTTTGATCACTGCGGCGGAGGAACGGTTTTTAACGGGAAACAGGAGGTTGTCCCTGCTTTTCCCCGGGCCACTTACTGGCTGAGTCGGGCGCAATGGGATAATTACAGAAAACCGATGCTTTACGAAGCGGCTTCGTTTTTCCAGGAAAACATTGAACCTGTCTTCGAGGCAGGACAACTCCGGCTGATAGAATCGGAACAACCGCTCTGTGAAAACGTAACCCTCAAGCTCTACGATGGACATACACCCGGACAGATAGTCCTCTTCTTCGATAACGAGGGAGAAAAAATCGTTTTCCCCGCAGATGTTGTCCCTACTTCGGCACATCTGCCGCTCGGCTGGTTATCGGCCTACGACAACAACGCCGCACTGGCCATGGAAGAGAAAAAACGTTTTCTGGACGAGGCTAAGGCCCAAAGCGCGACGCTCATCTTCTTTCACGATGCGTATTCGCAGATGGAGAAGATGATGCCTTCCCCGCATCAAAATAATCGTTGAAAAACAACGCCTGGTATTTTATGGCGTTTGCCCAATATTCCCAGTTATGCACACCGGGGCGCGAGATAAAATCGTGGGGTATATTCCGGTAAAGAAGTTCCTGATGTAACCTGACGTTTACTTCGTAAAAGAAATCACCGGAACCGCAATCGATTATTATTCTGGAGGAGTTGGGCGTAAGCAAATGCAACTGATTCATTACGGTGTTCTTCTCCCAGTTACCGGGGTTTTCACGTTGCGTGCCCAACCGTTTTGCCAGATCCCAGTTGTTGGGAAAATACTTAATCCGGTAATGGCGCGTCCTTCGCGTTTTCGGACGGTCTTGTAGTTCTTGTCCACCCAATCCACCAATTCTTTCGATACAAAAGTTTCAAACTTAAATGCAGGATCCACGGGACTGTCGAAATACCAGCTCCCGTAAGCTCCATCGGGACAAACGATAATCATATTGTGCCAATCGGCCAACTCTTTCACCGCAGGCACTTTGTTAACCCACCCACCGTAATTGTCACTGTAACCGTGTAACAAATAAAGAACCGGAAATTCCGTTTCTTGCGAATAAGCATCGGGAATGATTACCACCGTTTTGATTTCTTTTTGCATAGAAGGGCTGAAGACATTGACCGTATCTACTTTTGAAGCGTAGAGCACTGCTGATAAGCCTATTAAAAACAGGCTGCTGAATGAAAAGCGTTTTATCATGATCGTGTGTGAATAAATTTTTTCCAAAGATAACCATTTGACCGCAATTGGCATGAATTTTTTGAACTCATTGGCGAAGCAATTGTTATACCTGAAATTAATGATTCAACTTTAGCAAGCATTAGTTATCAGGCCTTGTGCACTAACAACGAGATATTCAGCTGTTTTGCGGGAACACATCCCGCGCTGCCTTGCGTTAAAAAAGAAAAGCTGTTTGAGTGTAAGCGAGTTCTTTTCTTTTAGCAAGCAAGCGGCAAATGAGTCGCAAAAGCAGCGGGAATCGAGTGTTAATGCCAAACAGAAAAGCTTGCGAAACTTAAATTAATGATTAAAAAATATGGATATACAATTTAAAAGCAACGACAACGGCACAGGAAGTTTTTTTATCGAGAAAGAAGGCAGGCAGGTTGCCGAGCTCGACTTTGAAGTGAAAAACAATCTTTTAAACGCTTATCACACTGGGGTAAGGCCCGAACTGGAAGGGCAGGGAATTGCCGGAAAACTGTTTGATGAACTGGTAAAGTATGCCCGCAAAAACGGATATAAAGTCATTCCGTCGTGTTCGTATATCCTGGCAAAATTCCGGCGAAACCCCGAAGGGTTCAAGGATATCTGGCACCGCACAGATGATGAGCCCACGGGAGACGCATGTGGTGTGAAGCCAAAACATACAAATTAACAATTTCTTGCACGTTATTTGCAAAAAAAACGCTACGTTTGTAATACAAAAGATATTGATATGAATACAACAAATGCTCGAAAACTTACCTCTATACGTTTAAACAGTAATCTTTATGAGCATCTGAACAGATTGGCAAAAAAAGACAACAGAAGTTTTAATAATTACGTTGAAACTCTTTTATCTTATGCATCCGATTTTTCAGAACCTAATGAAGAAACAAGGATTGCTATTGAAGATTCGCGCAAAGAACGCAAGTCAGCACCTCGTTTTACCGATATAGATAGTTTGATTACAAGCCTGGAAAAATGAACAACTATGTTCTTTTATATTCCACACGCTTCAAAAAAGATTACAAAAAGTTTGCAAACCAACCGGAAAAAATTGAAGCAATCAAAAACACATTAAAAATATTGTTTCAAGACGGAAAAGCTGCAATTCCCACAACTATGCGCCCCCATAAACTTTCGGGAAATTACAAAGGATGTTGGGAATGCCACATTTTACCCGATCTATTGCTCATTTGGGAACAATACGAGGTTGAAAAGGAAATCTTATTAATTCGCATAGGCAACCATTCCGAATTATTTTAAACCAAAAGATTCCTAATAAGTCAAAAAAACGTTTTAAGCATACGGAAAACTTTTAAAAACACCTCTTTTAACTATGGAATTAAACGTAGAAACCATCAGTGCCGTGGCGCTCGGTATAGGGTTGAGTGCCAGTACCGGATTCCGAGTCTTCATACCGCTTCTGGTTGCCGGATTGGCGTCGCATTTTGGGATCCTGCCGTTGGGGGAGGGCTTTTCGTGGATGGGTTCTGTTCCGGCATTGATAAGCTTTGGCGTAGCAGCTGTTGTTGAAGTATTGGCGTACTATATCCCCTTTGTTGACAACTTGCTGGACAGCATTGCCACGCCGTTATCGGTAGGAGCAGGCACGCTGTTGATGACATCGGTTTTCCCTTCCGACAGCGAGTGGATGAAATGGATAGTAGGGTTTGTCATTGGCGGGGGAGCAGCTGCCACCATTCAAAGCGGAAGTGCGATAACCCGTCTTCTATCGACTAAATTCACTGCCGGAACAGGAAATCCTGTCGTTTCAACCGGAGAAGGCGTTGCCGCCACCGGTTTTTCAATCCTGTCGCTGTTCACCCCCATTCTGGTTGCCATTATCCTGGTTGTTTTTGTGGTGGTTGTATTGCGACTGGTATATAAAAAATTGCTCAAAAAAAGAAAATTAACATCAGATCCGGAAACCGAACGCTGAACGCTGAACAATTAGTCCACCTGCATTATTCCCCCAGCAAAAGTTTTTTGATTTTGGCATGAATATCGGTATTTTCCATGATCCCGATAAACTCCGATGCTCCCGGGCCATAAGCGAAGATGGGAACCATCACGCCGGTATGTCCGCCCGTTGCATAGCCTCCTTTTACCATTCCCGTTTCAACGGATCCGTCAAGAATGGCCATCCCTCCGGTCTCGTGGTCGGCAGTAACGATCACTAATGTCTCCCCGTTACCGGCAGCAAATTCAAGCGCTTTACCCACAGCCTGGTCAAAGTCCAGCACCTCTTCAACCACTTGAACGGTATTGTTGCCGTGTCCGCCCGAATCGATAAATGAGCCCTCCACCATCAGGAAAAAGCCTTTTTCATTTTGCTGCAGAACACGAATGGCGGTTTGTGTGGAAACCGGGAGCATATTCCCGCGTTCCGATACGCGCGGATTCCCTTTCGGTGCCGTTAAACCGGCCAATTTTTTCCCTTTGAAATTTTCAATTCCACTTAACTCCCTTTCTACTGCATAGCCTTTGCGAACAAGGTCATGCAACAGGTTGCGCCCATCCGCCCTGTTGGCGAAGAAATCATACCCTCCACCGATAAAGACATCAATATCGGTTTTGAGAAAGTCGGCAGCAATATCTTCCTCCTGGCTTCTGCTTGGCTGATGTGCTATAAAGGATGCCGGTGTTGCATGGGTAATGGAAGAGGTGGATACCAGTCCGGTTGCTTTTCCCTGTAACGATGCTTCTTCGAGAATTGTTTTTATAGGGTTCTTATCGGGCCCTACACCAATAGCTCCATTGTAGGTTTTGGTTCCCGTGGAAATTGCAGTGGCTCCTGCCGCCGAGTCGGTTACGTACCGGTCGGACGACGATGTTTTTGAGAACCCGATATATTTACAATTCACGATAAACAGATTTCCCCGGTTTGCGGTGAGCCCTGCAAAGAGTTGGGAAACTCCCATACCGTCTCCGATAAAAAGAATAACGTTCTTCGGCGTTTTGCTTTCGAATGACGAAGGGAAGGATTTTACGGCATACGCTTCCCCACCCTGATACAACGTAAAATCTTTGGTTTTCTCCTGGGCAAAAGAGCTGAAGCTGCAAAGCAACATCACTCCCGCAACAAATGCGATTGTTACCTGTTGTTGTTTCATAATCTGCTTTATTATAACAATGATTCGGGATCTAAATTGTCGTGTTCGATATCCAGAAAATATTTATACGTACCTACTCTCAGTTCGGCACAAGCATCGTAATCGCAGACGATAATTCCTTTCTGGTGCAACTGCAGCGCACTGATTGTCCACATTTGGTTGATGGGGCCCTCAACGGCGTGATATAGTGCACGCGCTTTGTGATGGCCGTTCACTAGGATCAACACCTCTTTAGCATCGAGAACCGTCCCCACTCCTACTGTAAGAGCTGTTTTAGGCACCTTGTTCACATCGTTATCGAAAAAACGCGAATTGGCAATAACGGTATCGGTTGTGAGCGTTTTGATTCGTGTACGTGAGGAAAGTGACGACCCTGGCTCATTAAAGGCGATGTGTCCGTCCGGGCCTATTCCCCCAAGGAACAAGTCTACTCCACCGGCCTCTTTTATAGCCTCTTCGTACGCCCTGCATTCGGCTTCCGGATCTTCCGCCATACCGTTGAGGATGTGCACATTTTTCTTCTTGATATCGATATGGTTGAAAAAGTTTTGCCACATAAACGTGTAGTAGCTCTGCGGATGTTCTTTGGGTAAACCGATGTATTCATCCATATTGAAAGTTATCACATTCTCAAACGACACCACGCCAGATTCATACAGCTTAATCAACGCTTTGTACGTCAGAAGCGGTGAAGAACCGGTAGGAAGTCCCAATACAAAGGGTTTTTCCGAAGTTGGATTCGCCTTGTTGATTTTTGCAGCGATGTAGTTCGCTGCCCACTGTGCCATTTGATTGGCATCGGGTTGAATAATTAGTCGCATATTTTTTAAAAATTAGAAATTAGCATTGTTAATTGTCAATGACAGGTAGTTTTGTGCGGTATGACGGCATCGCCTGAATGGAGTTTCTCAGCCATTGCTTTACCTAATGCATATGCGTTTTCCATCACGCTTCTGTTCACCGACTGTTTCATTTCCACCGGCTCACAAATCGTTTCAAACTCCATGGCTTCAGCAAATGCTTTCAATTCTCTTTTAGCTCCATCTGCCCAGGTATGTCCGCTGAAGAAACTGAAAAATTTATTTTTCACGTTCCGGTTTTGTAAAGCCGACAACAGGCTTTCCACTGCCGGGTAAAGCTTATTGTTGTATGTGGGTGAGCCGATTATGAGTCCTCGGTATTTAAAGATGTCCCTCAACACTTCCGACTCGTGGCTCTTGGAAAGATTGTGCATAATAATGTTCCTGGCCCCGTTTTCGGCTGCCGCTGCGGCTATGATTTCTGCCAATTGTTCCGTATTTCCGTACATGCTTCCGTATGCAATGACCAATCCGTTTTCAGACTCGTACCGGCTTAACCGGTCGTAAAGCGATACCACTTTTCCAATGGTATCAGGTTGTGTCCATACGGGGCCGTGAGTAGAACAAATTGTTTCGATTCCCATCCCACTCAGTTTTTTCAGAGCTGCCTGCACAGGAGAACCGAATTTCCCTACGATGTTGGAATAATACCGGATCATTTCATCCCAGTATCGCTCCGGATTGAGTTGTATATCCGTTACCCCTCCGTCCAGCGTACCAAACGTACCGAAAGCATCTGCAGAGAACAATGTTTTTGACCCTTTTACGTAAGTCATCATTGTCTCCGGCCAATGGACCATGGGAGTCAGGTAAAACTGAAGCCTGTTTTTTCCGAGGTCCAGTTCTTCTTTATCCTCTATGATAACTACATTGTCAGTAATACCGTAATACCCTTTCAGCATTTCCGCAGTACGACTGTTCCCCACTATTTTTATATGGGGATAGCGGGTTTTCAGCAGTTCCACGGAACCGGAATGATCGGGCTCCATATGGTTCACAATAAGATAATCGATTTGCTTATTCCCTAAAACGGAGTGAATCTTATTGAAAAAAACATCTGCATAGCAGATATCTACGGTGTCGATCAATGCGATTTTTTCGTCGTTAATGATGTACGAATTATAAGATACTCCCTTTGGTAAGGGCCAGAGATTTTCGAAAAGATGCTTTGTCCGATCGTTTACTCCTACGTAAAACAGATTCTCCTTGATTTCAAATGGCTTGTACATAATTCAGCTCTCTACTCTATTTCTTCGGTTTAACGTTTTGGCTGTAATCTGCGTTGACCTTCTCTTTCTGTATAGTGGGTTCAGCTTTTCTTTTCATTGCGCGCCAAATAAGCCACAATCCCCAGATAATAAACGGGATGCTAAGCCATTGTCCGAGGATCAATCCGGTATTTTCACGCATGGCAATTTCGGAATCCACCTGTACGTTTTTAACAAATTCAATAAAAAACCTGGCTATGAAAATCAATGCAATACCTACACCAAGAATCAATCCTTGTCGGTCTTTGGCGTTCGTTTTCCAGTACATGTACATGGTGATTCCGAAGACGATAAGGTATATCAGAGCTTCATAAATTTGTGTGGGATGAGAAGGTTCTGTATAGATCGGTTCTGCGCCCCGCATCCATAATCCGACATTATCGATGAAACGAAATCCCCAGGGCAAATCGGTGGGGCCGCCGTAAATTTCGTGGTTCATCAGGTTACCAAAACGAATCATCGCAGCGGTAAACCCTGTGGGAACCATTACCCGGTCGAAAGTCCAAAGCATGCTCTTTTTGGTGACTCTTTTTGAATACAGCCAGACGGCAATCATAATTCCGATGACCCCTCCGTGGCTTGCCAATCCTCCTTCCCAGATTTTCAGCATCTCCACGGGGTTTGCCAGGTAATATTCCGGTTCGTAAAACAGACAGTGTCCCAACCGGGCACCGAGAATGATCCCAAGCATCATATAGACAAAAAGGGAATCGAACCACTTCTCGGGAAGTTCTTCGCTCTTGTAGATTCTCTGTACAATGTACACGGCCACCTGTACAATGTACACGGCCACGACAAGCCCTATAACCCAAAGCAAACCGTACCAACGGATTTCACGGCCCAAAAGAGTAAAAATGGCGGGATCAACATTCCAAGTTACGGATAATAGTGTGTTCATATGTGTTGAATTTGGAACAAAGATAGGAAAATTAAACCAATTTCTTAATCCATTTCTCCCTACTACCCGGCAGGAGATCGACAACGGGAATTTCTATCAGCGTATAAGCCCCGGGATTTTGTCTAACAGCAGCTCTTGCACACCCGACCATCACCTGGGCGGTCAACGCAGGATTATTGATCCGCATATCGAACCTGAAAAGCTGATTCTGTGTATTTCCCGAAACCCCTTTGCGTTCCATCAACACGCCGTGCCCCATATCTTTTAATGCTTCCACGTCCTCCACCCGGAAAACGCGGGTTTCATCGTGTGAGAAGTAATCATCCGACTGGATGGCTTTAGCTACCCGGTCAAAATCATAACCGTCATTCAGCTCGATGTAAACCATCCGGCGATGAACTCCCGTTCCGGTTGGGATAGTCATTGAAAGTGCTGCTTTAACACCCTCAATCGCTTTTACAGCTACCGTATGTCCCATGCTCATTCCCGGGCCAAAATTGGTGTAGGTTATCCCCTTGGGCGCCATGGCCTCCATCAACGTGCGGATAACGGAATCGCTTCCCGGATCCCATCCGGCGGAAACGATAGAAACGGCATTGTGTTGCTTCGCAACCTCATTTAACAAATGGCGTAAATCTACAATACCTCCGTGAATGTCGTAACTATCCACCGTATTGATTCCGCGTGTAAGGCACTCCCTGGCAAATTTTTCAACGCTTCGCGTAGGGGTACAGAGTAGTGCAACATCCGTATTTTTCAATTGCGATATCGAGTTTACGACTTCAAATCCTTTCAGCTCGGCAGGCACATTCGTTGCATCGCGGCGCACAATTCCCGTAATTTCAAAATCCGGGGCATCGATCAACGATTCCATTACGTATTTCCCAATATTGCCGTAACCGATAACGGCAGCTCTGATTTTTTCCATTTTCTTATAATTTTGATGCACAAAAATAGTAAAAAATGCGGATTTTTGCCGGGTCTGACTTGCAATGAATACTTTTTCTAAGAGAGAAACGGGATGGTCTTTACAGATTCTTTAACTTTTAACTTAGTTTTTAACAGCTATTTTACAAATATCTTCAACGGGTTGGGATATACAGGTAAGCGGTGGTTCAATATAATTAAGGTACGGATTATCATCGAAAGTGATTAGCGAGATGTTTTCGGGTATTTTCACTTTTTCTTCTTTCAGTGCCTTCAAGCACCCCATGGCAATCGTATTGCTGAAAGCAAATATGGCAGTGGGCCGCTTTGCTTGCTGAAGCAACAATTTTGTTTCCAGGTATCCGTTTTGCTCACTAAACGAATCACCCGTCACGGCATAAGAAGTTATTCCAAAGTCGGCCATGGCATCTTCAAACCCTTTGACACGCTGTATATTGGGTGTAGAATATCTAACTCCCTGTATACAAGCAATCTTACGGTGTCCTTGTTCAATCAAGTACCTGGAAGCCTCGTAAGCACCGTCGTAGTTGTTAGAAGAAACAAACGATAGGTCCAGCTCCTCAAAATACCTGTCAACACAGACTATAGGAAGCCCTTCACTTTGTTTTTTCAGTAAATGATCCCATTCACTTCCACATGGCACGATGATCATCCCGTCAATATTCCGGGATGTTAATTGTATAATCTCTTCCTTTTCAATATTAGCATCATCGTCACTGTCTCCAATAAGAGTTATGTAATCGTACTTCCGGGCTTCCAAGTTTATAAAGCTTGCCATCTCTGCAAAGAAAGGGTTCTTTAAGGAAGGGACGATTAGCGCAATCGTTTTACTATATCCTGTTCGTAAGTTTCTTGCAAATGCGTTAGGTACATAATCCATCTCGTTGGCTACAGCCTTGATTTTTTCCTGGGTTTTTTTACTTATCCGGTAACGGTCCGCTTTTCCGTTTAAGACCCGGGATACAGTAGTAATGGAAAAACCGGATATTTTGGCGATATCAACGATATTGGTCTTATGCTGCATATGCTATCAATTAACAAACAAATTTAAAGACTTTTCGGTACGGAATACAGAAAAAAGAGAAATTAACTTCGCTTAACGGGACAAACGTTTTCGTTAACAGATATTATCCCTATATTTGCATCAGTAATGCATTCATTTTTGTTAAAGCCTGACCAACAAAAAATATGGATTTCCTCAGGTAAACCTTTTTATTAAAAATGTCATACTAAAAACGGCGAATAAAATATGAAAAAAATTTTAAAAGTCATCATTTGGTGTCCAATAATTGTTTTGTTCTCCTGTAACACGAATAAGCCGGCATTAGATGAAATTTCCATTAGCAAAGCAGAACTTTCGGATAAGGTTAAAGGGGGTTGGGCCGGACAAGTGATTGGATGCACTTACGGCGGTCCTACTGAGTTCCGATGGAACGGCACCATGATTGACGATTATGTTCCTATTCATTGGGATGACGAACGCATGTTGTGGTATTACGAAAATTCTCCTGGCCTGTACGACGATGTATATATGGACCTGACTTTTGTGGATGTTTTTGAAAAGTACGGGTTTGATGCACCTGATTCTTTGCACGCTTTAGCTTTCGCGCACGCCGAATATCCTTTGTGGCACGCCAATCAGGCTGCTCGCTATAACATACTGAACGGAACAATGCCTCCTGCTTCTGGACATTGGAAAAATAACCCGCATGCTGATGACATCGATTTCCAGATTGAAGCCGACTTTGCCGGATTGATGTCGCCAGGAATGGTTAATTCGGCAACCGAAATTGCTGAAAAGATAGGACATATTATGAATTATGGCGACGGGATTTATGGGGGGATATTTGTTGCATCCATGTACTCCTTGGCTTTTGTGTACAACGACATAGAGTTTATTGTGAAAGAAGCGTTGAAAACCATTCCGGTAGAGAGCGATTTTTATCAATGTATTGCAGGTGTAATCGAATGTTATAAACGTAATCCAGACGATTGGAAGGCGGCATGGTTTGAGGCCCAGAAGAATTGGACGCACGACAAGGGCTGCCCCGACGGTGTATTTGTACCTTTCAATATCGATGCCAAAATCAATGCTGCATATATTGTAATCGGATTGCTCTATGGTAAAGGCGAGTATGGCGCAACCATTGATATAAGCACCCGATGCGGATACGATTCGGATTGTAACCCGGCAAATGCTGCCGGAATTTTGGGGACGATGATTGGCTACAGCAACATTCCCGGTTATTGGAAGCAGGGCATTGAAAAAGTGGAAAGCATGAATTTTAAATATACGGAAATGTCCCTGAATAGAGTTTACGAAATAGGGTACCGTCATGCCGTGGAGATGATAAAAAGAAAGGGAGGAAGCGAAAAAAGTGATTCATACGTCATAAAATACCAAACGCCACGAACAGTTCCTTTAGAAGTTGGTTTTGAAGGAATTTATCCCACGGAGAGAAGAAGCGTAAACAACAGGCTGACCGGACAATCGAAAGAGTTTTCTTACGAGATAGACGGGTGTGGTTTTGTCCTCTCCGGCTACGCAGCCGTTCAAAACAATCAAAGCGATGAAGTATTGGAGGCAGACCTTTACATAGACAACAACCTTGTAGAAACCATAAAAATGCCCACCTCATCTCTTATTCGCAAACACGATATTGCATGGAAATACGATCTCCCGGAAGGGAAACACTTCATTCAACTTACGCCCAAAAGAATCCCTGCTGATTATCATATTACGGTAAGAGACCTAATCGTTTATTCATCCAAAGATCCCGGAAAACACACTTATTAAAAACAACCAAAAAACATCTTTATCAGGATAGGTTATGGGAAAAATCATAGTTGTTGGAAGTTCAAATACAGATCTAATTACACGCGTGGAGCGATTTCCTAAAGCAGGGGAAACCGTTGAAGGAAAGCATTTCATGCTGGCAATGGGCGGAAAAGGAGCTAATCAGGCTCTTGCCGCACACAAGCTTGGAGGTGAGGTTAAATTTATAACCAGTATGGGAGATGACATAAATGGTGAGAATGCATTGAAATATTATCAGAAAGAAGGTTTGGATGTTAAATCTTCTCTCATTATCAAAGGTACTCCATCAGGAACTGCCACAATTCTGGTGGATGAGAACGGTGAAAATTGCATTGTAATCACTCCGGGAGCCAATAACGGATTATCTCCCGAATATGTTTTTGAAAGAAAAGAAGAGATCAGGTCTGCAAGCCTGTTGCTATTACAAATGGAAATACCCTATGAATCAGTAATAGAATCCTGCAGGATTGCATCTGAAGCGAATACGAATATTATGCTAAATGTCGCTCCTGCCCGTAGTTTGGCCCGGGAGGTTATTCGGTTAGTTGATATATTGGTTGTCAACGAGACCGAAGCGGAAATTATTTCAGGAGAGAAGGTAATTGAAGTTGGCGAACAGGCAGTTGTAGATAAATTGTTAGCGTTGGGAGCGAGATCCGTTGTACTGACACTTGGCAGCAGAGGATGCTTTATGAAAAGTGAGTCCGAACATTATACGATACCTGCTTTTAAGGTAAAACCGGTCGATTCTACCGGTGCGGGCGATACCTTCTGTGGAGCACTGGCAGTTGGATTGAATAAAGGCTGGGGTTGGAAAGACGCATTGATTTTTGCTTCTGCGGCTTCTGCTATTTGTGTTACCCGAATGGGAGCTCAGCCATCGATCCCCACGGAAAAGGAGGTGCAGTTTTTTTTAAATAAATACCAATCAACAAGCAATAATACACATTAAGATTACTTCAGGATGTCTTGAAACAAGCTGATAACCCTAACATTGCACCGGACACCTCGCGTAGTGAGGAGCATTTGGCGAACATGCAAAAGAGCATGCTGATCAGGTGATCCCTGGCTGTAAAACGCTTCACGTAGTGGTCCGCTTTATGCTTTTTGCTGTTCCTGGCAATTATTCTTGCATCAATCATAGAGATGAGCCGTCTCCTTATCGAAACGCGAAGCAAGCGTATCCTCGTGGATAACGGCATCGGCAACAAGCTCGATTTTTGACGATAACATCGAGCCGGTGTACGACGCGTACACGGTATCGGGAAAGTTATAGAATTCCGAATTATCTCCTGAACTCCTTGCGATACTCCGAAGGAGTTTTTTTCATGACTTGTTTGAAATAATGATTGAAATTGGCTAAGTTGTTATAACCCGATTCGAAACATATTTGAGTAATCTGTTTATCGGTCTCCGCAAGGAGTCGTGTTGCAATACCGATTCTAACACTTTTCACATATTCCATAAAGGTTTGATTGGTCTTCTTTTTAAAGAAGCGGCAGAATGAACTCGGCTCCATGTAAACCAACTTTGCCGCATCTTTGAGGTTAACGCCGTTTTCTAAATTCTGAAAAACATATTCATGGATCTTGTCGATCTGTTCACGGTCTTTTTCGTTACTATCCGGTAATTTTGAAGGTAATGTCAGAAATTCCCTGTCTTTGATCGAGAGCAACATGTTGAATACTTGGAGCAATTCAATATATCTTTCCAACCCGCTTAAATGAATCATTTTTTTTAATGATTCAGCAACCCTGCAGGTCATTTCACCCTTAAACTGGATTCCATAATTTGCCTCTTTGAGCAAATTTACCACCTCATCCAATTCAGGAATATTAAAAAAATCAGAAACCAGGATATTTTCAGTAAAATGAGTGACAACACACTCGCCGTGGCCATCCATTCCCGGCTCTAACGCTTCCCAGCAATGCAAAATATTAGGTCCCAACAATACCATATCCCCCGGCGCGTAACTTGAAATGTTACTCCCGATAATGCGCCTGCCAAAACCGGAAACAATATAATTCAACTCAAAATTCTTATGAAAATGGATTTTATCAGCGTGAGGGTCCATTCTTAACGACCTTGTAATAAATGAATTATTGTGAGGAACGTCGATCTTTTCGTAAAAAAATCTCATACCATTAGAATTTAAACCATAAAGCGCAAAGATAAGAATATCATCCGGATTACAGAGAGGAACGGGGAGAATTGTATCAAAATATAATCAGGATAATCCAATTTTTAAGAAAGATATTCCGTGGAATTGATTTAATTTTGCCCAGGTAGGACTTACCGTAGTAACATAAGTTAATGATAGAACTTTCGTAGGTGGTTTTACAGCTAAATAGACCACAAGCGAAACTTAAATTTATAAAAATGGGAAGAATGAAATCACACAAGTTGCTCCCTGTTCTCCTGTCATTTTTAGTAATGGGGTATGCGGACATCATTGGAGTAGCTACCGGCTACATAAAGCAAGATTTTGACCTGACTAATTTTGCCGTCCAATTCCTCCCCATGATGGTCCTCCTCTGGTTCTTCGTGCTTTCAGTGCCAGCCGGTATTCTTCAAGATAAAGTAGGCAAGCGTAAAATGCTTAACATCGGCATTTTGACACAAGCTTTTGGCATGATGCTCCCATTCATACACTACTCTTTCCCGATGATGTTTGTTTCGTTTTTGATGTTGGGAATTGGGAACACCTTGATTCAAGTATCTGCAAACCCATTGTTGCAAGATATTTCTCCTCCTGAAAAATTATCCAGCTTAATAAGCACGGGGCAGTTTATCAAAGCAATTGTTTCGTTTGCCGGTCCGCTGATCACCACTTTTTTAGCGACTCGTTTTGGCGATTGGAAGTTGATATTTGCCGTGTATGGAATCACTTCTGTTGCAGTAGCTATCTGGCTGGGAGTTACCCCGATAAAAGAATCAAAGGCAGACCGTGAACCGGCTACCTTCCGATCTTGTTTTGACCTGCTGAGAAACCGCTTTATCCTGTTGATGGCGCTTTCCATCTTTTTGATAGTGGGTGCCGAGGTAGCGATAAACACCAATATCACCAATATCTTGATGGTGAATTTTGGCATCTCGCTTGAGAGAGCAGCGATCGGGATCAGCCTCTTCTTCGCGGGTGAAATGATTGCCCGGCTAACCGGGGCCATCTTGCTCAACTGGATTAAACCGCGACCGTTTCTTTTATTAATATCTTTCATTGCACTGTCCGGCATCGCGGGTGTGATGCTTTCTCCTGGGTACCTTGTTTCCCTGGTCTTTATTTTTCTGACCGGCTTGGGAGCAGGCAACATGTTTCCGGTTATTTTTTCGATTGCCTTGGAAAAGATGCCCAACCGCTCCAACGAGATATCCGCCCTTCTGGTAATGGCTGTTTCGGGAGGTGCGTTTATTCCTCCCATCGTCGGTTTCGTGAGTACCGCACTATCGCCGATGGCAAGTATGTTTGTTATTGGATGCTGTATGCTTTATGTGCTGTGGGTTTCTTTTTATGTGAAAAAACGCTAACAACGTAACAACACCCCTGCCGTGTGTCACTACTAAAGTTCTATTGAAGGAGTTTAAACGTATAATATTAACAATCATGATAAAACGATATATTCTTATTTTAACCTTGTTGATCTGGTTAATAACAAGTTGCACATCTGAAAAAGGAAACACTCAACTTGTAGACTTCGTGGATCCAACCATCGGCAACGTGGGGCACCTCCTGCAACCTACCCGACCCACCGTACAACTGCCCAACCAAATGATTCGGATGCATCCGCAACGAGCAGATTACCTGGATGATCAGATCGATTACTTCCCGCTTACGCTTTCGTCGCATCGCCAGCCCACATTGTTTGGAGTACTTCCGGGCAGCGGGGATCCCACGAATGGTAGTTGGAAAAACCGCCAGACTTACGACCACGATCTGGAGATCACGAAACCCTTCTATTACTCTGTCTACCTGATCGATGAAGAGATAACGGTGCAATTTGTCCCGGGCACAAAAACCGGGTTGTTCACTTTCTCCTTCCCGGCAGATAAAGACAAGCATCTAAAATTTAGCATCTTGAATCAAGGAGAGTGGAAAATTGTTTCTGAAAACACGTTTCAAGGTGTGGAGGAGATCGAGAGATTGAAGGTATTCGTGCATGGCAAATTCAACCAAACGGCTCAATTATCTATTGATAAAGAAAGCCAAAAACCGGTATTATGGGCCGATTTCACCGGTAGCAAAGAGCGTGTCGATTTCAAGTACGGTATCTCATTCATAGATTTGGAACAGGCGGAGCGAAACCTTGAAAACGAGATCCCCGCATGGGATTTCGATGATTTGAAGGATAACGGCAAGAATACCTGGGAGGAAGCACTCCGCAAAATTCAAGTCAAAGGGGGAACGGAAGCCCAAAAGCGCTCTTTTTACACCGCGCTGTATCGTTACTACGAGCGAATGATAAATATCAGTGAAGAAGGCAGGTATTATAGCGCGTACAACCACCAAGTGCACGAGTCGGATCGCGACTTTTACGTGGACGACTGGGTGTGGGACTCTTACTTGACACACCATCCCCTGCGGATGATTATCGAAACAAAAAAACAGGGCGACATGCTCAATTCCTATGTCGCGATGTACGAACAAAGCGGCTGGATGCCGCAGTTTCCCTTGCTTTACAAAGACAATCCCGCGATGCACGGGTTCCACTCCACGATCGTTTTCCTTGATGCTTGGCGGAAGAATATCCGGCAGTTTGACGTGGAAAAGGCATACAAGGGGATGAAAAAAAATGCCCTTGAGGCAACCATGATCCCTTGGCAAAACGGACCAAAAACAGTACTGGATGATTTCTACCGCGAAGAGGGATTTTTCCCCGCATTGAAACCGGGAGAGTCTGAAACGGTGCCGGAAGTGCACGACTTTGAAAAAAGACAAAGTGTTGCCGTGACGCTTGCCCACAGTTTCGACGACTGGGCATTGGGACAGATGGCCAAAGAGCTGGGAAAAGAGGAGGATTACCGCTATTTCAACCGGGAGGCGGCAAACTACCGCAACCTATACCATGCCGAAACCAAAATGATGATGCCGAAAGATGCCGACGGGAACTGGATCGATATTGATCCCAAATTTGATGGAGGACCGGGCGGACGCGACTATTACGACGAGAACAATGGCTACACGTACCAATGGAATGTGCAACACGATATCCATGGATTGATCGATCTCATGGGAGACCGGGAAGAGTTCACAAAGGCCCTCGACAACCTGTTCAGGGAAAGTCTTGGCAGGCCAAAGTACAAGTTCTGGGATATGTTCCCCGACGCGACAGGGCTGGTGGGACAGTATTCGATGGGGAATGAACCCAGCTTCCATATCCCTTATCTGTACACTTTCGCTGGGGAACCCTGGAAAACACAGAAATGGATCCGATTCTTGCTCGACGTATGGTTCAAAGACAATATTTTTGGAATCCCCGGCGATGAGGATGGTGGAGCCATGGGTGCTTTCGTAGTTTTTTCCTCAATGGGATTTTACCCTGTCACCCCCGGTATCCCGATATATACGCTAGGCAGCCCATTGTTTGAAGAGGTAAGCATCTCACTCGAAAACGGAAATATTTTCACCATCAAAGCGGAGAACTGCTCTAAGGTCAACAAGTACATACAGTCCGCCAGATTGAACGGCCAGCCCCTGAACCGCACCTGGTTCACCCACGATGATTTAATGAATGGTGCCACCATAGAGTTAGTGATGGGATCAAAACCCAATAAAGAGTGGGGTTCTGAACCATCTGCGGCACCACCGTCGAAACTGGAAGAGATTGATTGAAATAATAACCGCCACTCTGTTACTGGTGGCACAACCAACAAAAAAATGCAGGTATTAAAAAATTTATTTCAAGTTGGAGGAGATCTAAACGGTTTGACCTTCGATTTACAGGGTGCTCTTTGGAATGACGGCAATTCCTATCTCCTGAAGACAGAGACCGGATTGATTATGTTCGATTGTGGTTGTGGCGACACACTGGAGCAGATCTTTGCAAACATGCGGTACTGGAATCTGAATCCCGATGAAATACGGTACTGCCTGCTCACCCACCCCCATTTAGACCATGCGGGAGGAGCCTACCTTTTAAAGGAAAAAGGGGTAAAACTAATCGCCATTAAAGAGACGGCAGAGTCGGTGGCATCCGGCGATGAACGCTGTGCCGGATATCTATACCACAAAATGTTTCATCCGGTTGAAGTGGATCAGGTTGTGGAACACGGTGAAATTCTACATCTTCTTGGAAAAGAGATTGAGGTGGGCCATTATCCCGGGCACTCGATGGGATGTACCGCGTTCTCCTTTTCACACGAAGGGAAAGAGTTGGTCATAAGCGGAGATATTATCGGCACCTTGCTGGCCGGTGATTTTGGATGGGACGGTTCATTCGATTTCGACAAAAAAACCTACACCGAGTCATTACGCCGATTTGCAAAACTCAATCCCGATATGATGCTGCCGGGCCATGGCATGATCTACTTCCACAAGCCCCAGTGGCGGGTAGAAAATGCACTGAACAGCGCGCTGATCCAATGGAGATAATCGCGCTGAAAATAGGGCTTAGACTTTAACTCAGCCAAATATATAAAAGTACAGTAACTATCGATAAGAGTCCCAAGTGCAACCTCCAATCAGTGACACCCGAAAATTTAGCCATTTTTATCGGGTACTTGATTGTTGTGGTCTCCAGCTTGTGGGGTGCCGTCTTTTCTGTGAATGCCGACACGAGGAACAAGATACCGGTAATAATGCATTCGGCCCACAGGCCACGGAAACCAAAATTACGGGTGTATTTGTGATGCAAAAAGGGAAAGAGCTCCTGCCCCATCTCAGCTCCCAGGAACTGGTCGACCACAAAAACAGTAGCCAGGATCACGCCTACAATCACCGATACCGTCGCACCTTTTAGGGTCACCTTTTTACTGACAATTCCAAAGAAAATTGCAGGGAAGACCGGGATAACCAGGTAGGCGGAGATCGTCTGTAGATATTTGTAGAGTCCTTCCTCATTTTTATATACCAGATATGCTGCCGCAATACCCAGAAGCACTACCAGAAAGATGACAATCCTTCCGATCTGCACTTGCCTCATTTCTGAGGTGTTGGGTCTGAACTCCACCACGAAGTCGCGTACCACCAATGTAGACACGGAGTTCAAAACAGCGATCAGAGAAGAGATAAGGGCAGCAACGAGTGAAGCAAGCAGCAATCCCCGAACCCCTGTTGGCAATAAGTTATTCAAAAGGACAATGAAGGTCTGCTGCGATTCATCACCTTCCAATCCCGGATAAAGAGCGAAGGCAATCACTCCCGGAAGGGCAAAGATGAATATCGGGAAAAGCTTCAGGAAAACCGCAAACATGGCTCCCCGCCGGGCCTGATTCAGGTCAGGTGCTGCCAGGACGCGCTGCACGTTCACCTGATCGATCCCCCAGTAAAAGATACCGGCATAGAAGGCGGTGGCAATGATACCCCAGAACGGGTAAACCGGGTCTTCCACCGGTTTTGCAAGCGTCATCGCTTCCGGCACCCTCTCCATTAATCCGCTCCATCCCTCCACCTTGTCAAGCCCGATAAAAAGCATGATCGCACATCCTACGATCATGATAACTGTCTGGATTGAGTCGGTGTATGCCACGGCAGTGAATCCGCCCATCATGGTGAAAAGCGCAACAATAATCCCGGTATAAAAGACAGTGGCCATCACATTCCACCCCAGCAGGCTGTTTAAAACCAATGCACCGGCAAACAAGGTGAAAGCCAGTTTAGTCATGATGCTGATAACCAACATTAACCCGGAAAAGAAAAGGCGTACATTCCGGTTGTATCTGATTTCCAGAAATTCGGGGATGGTATAAATTTTATTTTTTATGTAATAGGGGAACAAAACGGCACAGGCAACACCAAGGGTGATGGCGGTAGTAAGCTCTACCGTTCCGGCAGAAAGGCCATACCGGTAAGAATCACCCGAAAGGCCCACCAAATGCTCGGCACCGATATTTGTAGCAAACAGTGACGCGCCGATTACCGGCCAGGTGATTTTTCGTCCGCCCAGAAAAAAATTCGAACTGCTCTCACCTGCATTTCTTCGGTAAGCGATGTATAATCCGATAGCCATACTGCCCAGCAAGACGGAGAGTCCGACTACCCAATCCAGTAAACTAAGCGTTATTCTCATAGCCGCGGAATTACTGTTTTTCCAGGCGTTCCAAGCGTTGAATACTCTGGATCATCGACCTTACCGTATGGTAGTTGATTTTCCAGGAGTGTCCCATATGTGTCCAAATAGGCACGCCACGGCGAGAGAGCAGCGGGTACCACTCTCCCACTTCTTTATTGACCACTTTATCGAACACGAACCGGTGAACGTTCTTGTATGCCTCCCAATATTTTTCGTCATCCAGCATAATGACGGCGTCGAGCAATCCTATCAATACTTCGGCCTGTTGCCAGAATTCCTTCTCACGGTCATAGACACCCCCCGAGTGCGGTCCCTCCACGAACACGCCACCAAACTCAAAATCAATTCCGTTGTCGATGGTATGATCATAGATGATGCGGAACAGAGCCAGATAGTCTGCCGTATCCATCTTCAACACCTCCAGCGCGTGTTTCAGTAACCAGGCAAACTCGGCGTTATGTCCGTAGCAGGTGTTATCGGTGGCGTTCCCTTTTTGTCCCTCTTCCGAGAACCGGTCCCACCCCCAGATGATGTCGAATTTAATTTGAGGCGCAACCGACCAGTCTTTGTAAAACTGTGGAATACCCGTTTTGTAGCGGGGGTGAATTATCCGATTCAACAAGATATCAATAATTTCAATCAGTTTCCGTCGGTGGACATCGTAGCCGGTACACTCATACAACACGGTAAAAGCTTCCATCAGGTGCATATGGACATCCAATGTTTTGCGATCCCCCCCTTCGCTCCCGGGCCCGCATAATGCCCAGTTGCGGTGAAACATCTCCCAATACCCGCCATACATCGAATCCACACAATATTTCTGGAGCAGGTCAAATATCTTTTCAGCGTACTCAATACCTCTGCAATCTCCGGTTGCAAGCGTATATTCACTCAGAGAATAGATGGCGAAGCTCTGTCCATAGATTATCTTTTTATCAATTTTCAGATTCCCTTTCCTGTCGACCATCCAATAAAAACCACCAAACCGATCGTCCCACATCTTCTCTATCAGGAAATCCACTCCATGCCTTGCCATATCGGCCAGCTGGCCATTTCCATAACCGGCCCGATGTGCCGACGAGAGGGTGAAGAGGCAGCGTGTCTGTGCGATCAGTGATTTTTCATCTTCACCCGAATCGTTTCCCTGTTCATCGAAATGGGTGAGATATCCTCCATTCGCGGTATCAATCATCCGGGAAGTCCAAAAGGGCAACAGTTCGTTCACGAGATGATTTTTGGCTTCCAGTTTAAATGGGGTAAGATCATTATACATAGTAGCAGTTTTTTATGTTAAAAATTTCAACTCCCCTTCAATCCGCGGTGCAGTGCCAACAAGAAATCGCGGTTATCGGCAGTGAGGTAGTGCATCTCGCCCCCCATTCGATGGAAAGTCTTGCAATAACGCAGGTAATAGGCCGGGTTGTTTACAGGCGGCTCACCGTTCTTGTTCCAATCCCATTCAGCCTCTGCCAGATCCACCACCAGGATATAGTGATTGTTGATATGACTGCCGCGTTGAATCTCCATATTTTGAGCCATCGAAAGCGATTTTTCGAAAATCATGGGCGACATCACGGCCGATCCAACCGACATGTACACGCCGTTCTCGAGGTTGCTCACGCTGTGCGCGTAACTGAGAAAATCATTCTCCGCGGTTCGCCCGATGGAGGCACCGTGATTCATAGGGTGGGTGTAAATGATATCGTGCCCAAACATGGGGTGGCCGGTAAACGGGATCGAGATCTTGTAAGCACTCCCCTGCACCGAATAGTCCTTGTAGGGATGCGGAATCTCCATAAACCCGGGTGAGAGGGTAAAGTGATTGATTACTCCGGCCAAGTCAATAGCAGCTGCCGCTCTTCCCGGATCGTTTGTCATGTTTTCCCGGGCAAAATCGTACAGCATGGACAATTCTGGTATATCAAGTCCTTCCAGATGGACCATCTTTCCGACCGATTCGCCATACCCCAATCCTTCATAAGCTCCTACCACGAGTGCCAGGTTGATATAAAAACCCGTATCATCCCAGATGCCAAATTGTCCCCGGTTTACGTTTTCTCGAACGTCTTCACTCGATGCTCCTTGGTACGCGAACTCCCAGTCGTGAATAATCCCGGCCCCGTTGGTGGCCAAGTGGGTCACCCACCCTTCAGTAATTAAAGCAATCAGCGTGGGGCCCAAGCCGTTTTTTATGGTGTGGGCTCCAAAAGCGAGCATCACGGGACGGTTCTTTTCGCGTGCTTTGCGAATTCGAGAAACGGTCTTATCAATCAGTTTAAGCCCCGACTGGGTTAACGCCCGTGGCAATCGGTCCACGGGGACATGATCCCGCTCTATATAAACCTTGTTCTCCCTATCAGACAACCGCTTTATTTCCAGTTTATTCCTGTCGAATTTAGGATAAGGCATACTCTAACAGTTTATAGGGTATTCTGTTACACCGAGCAATCGAAGCAGCACGGGTAACTGAGAAAAATCAGGAATGACGATGTCCGCGCCGGCTTTGATAAGACGCGCACGCTTCTTTCGATTCAAGCCGTGTCGCTTCACCTCATTGCTGGCAATGCCTACAGTCGCCCCTCCCCGTTTCCGTGCTTCGCGAATCTCCACGGGCCCGTCGCCAAAAAGCACCAGCCCGCCTGTCTTGGCGTGATCTATTTCGTCGAGAATTCTGTCAAGAACAATTCGTTTAGCCTCCTTGGTGACATCGCCCATCGCGCCAAATATCCTGCCTTCAAAAAGATGATCATACCCCAATATTTTGGCTTCGTTGATTACATCCTCGTGGTCGGTTCCACTGGCCAGGTAAAGAGTAACCCCGGCATTATGGAGGGCTTCGAGAAGTAAAACACTGTTTTTTATGGTAAAGTCTTCAATCGCGAGTTCACCTCGCGACACCTTGGCTTCTCGCTCTCTCACCATAGCCAGCAGCTCGTTGTTGTAAATCTCTTTGTAACCAAATTCATCTAATATCTTCTCTTCTGGCACCAGGCCAAACTCCTTCACGAGCTTGACCAGCCCTTGCATCTGAATCAATGTTTGGATGCCGGTTGTCTTATCGATGAAATCTAACACACGACCACGCGCCTTGTGATACAGCGCTTCATCCGCATCAAAAAATCGTTCTCCCAAGATAGCTTTTATCATCATCGGGGCCATGATCTCCTCCCAGCCTTCACGCAGGGTGGAGAGGGTGCCGTCATGGTCAAAAATGGCGTGGGTGACCTGAAGCTTCTCCTCCCACTCGTTAATAACCTCGATCTCGGAATCTCCCCAGTAACGCGCACAACGAATATCTTCTGCCAGTTCCGGGTTGTATATCAGATCAGGATCGGTTCCGATTTGCAGTATCTCTTCGGGAGAGGCGGTCCCGGTCTGAAACAGCTTCTGAACCGTGACACCCGCGACATAGGAGCCAATCGCACCTGCCGTCTTCATATCATACCCCGCGGCAAGGGCAGAAGCCGCGCCTGCCAGGTAACTGTCACCCGCGCCCACCGTATCCACCTCGGAGAGGATCATCAACCCTTCAATATTGGCTATGCCGCTCTCATCAACAACCAACGATCCCCGTTCGCCCCGCGTGATAAACAAGGGCTTGCCAAATTTCTCATGCAAGAGCATGGCCGTCTTGGCCACTTCGGAATAAGATATCGCCTCTCCGGGATCTTTTACTATGCCCGTCAGCTCAAGTGCCTCTCTATCGTTCATTTTTCGGATAGCGCCGTCGTACACCCCATTGTATTTGCGGCTATCAACAACAAATTTTTGATCCGGAAACTGTTGAATAACCTGTAACAGCTGTTCCCTAAAGTACCTTGTGTGTATCCCTGAGAGTACTTGCTGGTTGATGATGACCAGATCCAATGACGGCAGAACTGTTTTTAACAATTCGAGGAGTTTATCAGCTGTCTCGTTCGACAGCGCGTTGAAGTTGCCAAAATCAATCCGGCGCTGCTCTACCTCCTCGATATGTGGCTTGGTGAACACGTGAGTGAGCCAATGCTCCTCTTGGACAATCAGGTTTCGCGTATCAATCTGGTTTCCATGCATTATTTCAATCATTTCACGTCCAAATGGATCGGGGCCGATCACTCCAAATGCGCGCACATCTTTTACTCCCATGGCAGCAATGTTGATTGCCACGTTTCCGGCGCCACCCAAAGAATAACGCTGCTCTTTGACAGGGATGGTAGCTTGCCCGGTTTCAATAGAAATCTCACTCAACGACTCGTCAATAAACCAATAGGCATCCAGGCAAAAATCACCTACTATACCAATCTTCACGGATCGTATATCACCCATAACTTTTTGTAAAAGCTCTTTCTTCATCTCGTTTCATTTGATTAATTTAATTCAATTTTCGCAAGTTCATCATAATGTAACAAGTACAGCTAAAGCTGTATGTGCAACATGCGAAACTTAAGTCAGCTTATCGAAATAGTTTTTTCTCAACCATCATACATAAGGCGTGATAAACCGGAAGGTGAAGCTCTTGCACCCGAGCAGTTCGTGTTTCCGGCACATTTATAAGCACATCACATAAGGGTTTCATCCCTCCACCCGTCTCACCGGTCATACCCAGGGTTTTCATCCCTTTTGCTTTTGCGGCCATCAAAGCATTCACCACATTACGAGCATTCCCTGAGGTACTTAAAGCCATCAGCACATCACCCGGATTTCCGTAGCCAACCACCTGTTGGGCAAAAATGAATTCTTCTCCCAAATCGTTGGAGATGGCTGTTATCAATGCGGTGTGTTCCGACAAAGAGATGGCGGGCAGCCCCTGTTGTAAGTTTTCCACAAGCAATTCCCCCCGTGCACCAAAATCCATTTTCAATTTTCTTTGAGTCGTGGGATCAAGCGGCCGAGGCACTTCAAAGCTTTTCATGAGCTCCCCGACAATATGCCCCGCGTCGGCACTGCTGCCTCCATTTCCACAAACCAGCACCTTTCGGCTGTTCTTGTATGCGTCAATCAACATCTCGGCGGCGCTCCGTATGGATTCTCTCAAGTACTCGATTCTTTCATGGCGTGCAATCAACTCGTCCAGTATGTTTTCCATATCTCTATTTAATCAGTTTCACCTCTATCACAGGAATTATCTGCTAAAAATAGCCCAAAAGCACCCGCATAATTTTGCCCGATGGAGCGGAATAACCGGCTACTTTATTTCTCCAATTCAAACCGGTCGAACAACCTGCCATCAACCGTATAAGACTCATACAACAACGTGTTATCATCGATGGATATCACCTGGTATAACTGTTTGAAGGCATCCTGAAATCAAACCACTCGCTCCAATGCTTCCCGGCACCTACCCGATAGATGTATTTCTCACCAGGGGTTAGTCCGGTAAATATAAACGAACTGTTACCGCTGCATCGGTTCGCCAGGTGACCGCCATCGAAGTGGAGGGATCTTCCGTCAAGTTTACTACCACGCGATCCGGAAAAGCGGACGGAATATTCACGTGTGCCGCAAGAAAAAAAGTGGAGACAAAAGTCATCAACACCCCAATCATCGGCTTTTTATTTTTCATTTTACTCCCTTTTTATATAGAAAACTTCCCCCGTTTTAGAGATATCGCAAATAGGGTAAAGGTGTACTACTCACTAAAGCAAAAAAACAGATTAAGTGGGTAATATACTTCTATTTTTTTATTCAATGTATATGGAATATTAACCTTATGTTTGTTTTCTCTATTTTGTTTATAACTTTGAAGTTAAATTTCTTAAAGTTTAAACCTGATAATCCCGAATGCAATGAAATATAAAGTTCTTATTACCCTATTGATCCCGCTGACGGCAATAGCTGTTTCAACAGCACAAACCCAAAAAATAGTCGATCACGTGAATCCGTTCCTTGGGACCGACTTTTACGGACACACGTTTCCGGGAGCGTCCCTGCCGTATGCCATGATTCATGTGAGCCCCGACACGGGCACTGAGGGGTGGACACATAGCGCTGGATACATTTGGCAGGCTAACTCCATCATCGGATTTAGCCATACCCACTGGAGTGGGGTTGGGATGGTCGACGGGGGCGATATCCTGCTGATGCCCGTCACCGGGAACAAGCTGTATGTTGTGCCGGGCACCGCGGAGAATCCCGATGCCGGTTACCGCTCGCGGTTTAGCCATTCCCGAGAATCAGCCTCGCCGGGTTATTACTCCGTCTTTTTGGAAGATTATGGCATTGAAGCAGAACTTACCACTACACCCCGGGTTGCGTTGCATCGGTACACTTTTCCCGAAAGCAACGATTCAAAAATCATCCTGGATTTAGGGCATCAAATCGGGCAGAAGCATGAAAACGACGGGGCTCATCTCCAGATCGTGAACGACCGCCGTATTGAAGGGGAAAAGACAGACGGACCGGGTAAAATCTACTTCGTGGCGGAATTTAGCAAACCATTCCTTTACTACGGTACATTTGATGCGGACTATGCAACACCGGAGTCAGGCGCTGCCGTCTTCGCGTATAAAAATGCGGAACAAGGAAAAAACATCGGAGCATTTGTCACCTACAATACCGCTGAGAACGAACAGGTGCTGGTTAAGGTAGCCATTTCATTCACCAGCATTGAAGGAGCGCGAAAAAACATGGAAAAAGAACTTACGCATTGGGATTTCGACCGGGTGAAAGCAGATGCCGGCGAAACATGGGAGAAGGAGTTATCCCGCATCACGATAGAGGGGGCGTCTGAATCGCTAAAAGAGATTTTTTATACAGCCGTGTACCGTTCATTGCTAGCACAATACATTTCACAAGACGTGGACGGCAACTATTTTGGCACCGATGGAAAGATCTACACCGCGAAAGGTTACAATTTTTATGGCTCATTTTCTTGCTGGGATACCTACCGCACGCAGCATCCGCTTCTCACGCTGATTGCCCACGAGCATGTCAATGATTTTATAAAGTCTATCGTGGCAAAGACCCAGCAGTACGGGTGGTTGCCGGGGCAGCATTTCCAGAATGTGATTGGCGAGGGGATGGTGGGCGATCATCTGGTGCCGATTGTGGTGGATGCCTATTTAAAAGGATTCCGCGATTACGACACGGAGTATATTTACAACGCGATGCGCGCGAAGGCGCTCGAGCTTCCCAAGTCACCGGTACCCGTCGATGCCGCGCGTTCGGGCTTGAAATACGGCAACGAGCTGGGATATATCCCTGCCAATCACGTAACCGAATCGGTGCCTAAGACACTGGAGTTTGCCTATGACGACTGGTGCATCGCGCAAATGGCGAAAGAGATGGGAAAAGAGGAAGATTATGCACTCTTCATGTCGCGCGCCGAAAACTATAAAAACGTGTGGGACGAACAGACTTCATTCATGCGGCCCCGAATGGCGGACGGCTCGTGGCTTGAATCGCTGGATGGACGCGAACAGGAGATCGCACATGAAAACGGCCATTCCTACTACAAGTATTTCGATCCGCTGCTGGTGGGGCGGCGTCCCAACCGGCACTATACCGAGTCTAACGCCTGGCAGTATGTATGGTCGGTGCAACACGATATTGACGGGCTGATCAACCTCTTTGGGGGCGACGAGGCTTTTATCAAAAAATTGAATACTTTTTTCGAGATGAGCCCGCTGATTACCCCTCCCAAGTACGTAGGAGTGGTAGGCACCATCGGGCAATATGTTCACGGAAATCAGCCATCGCACCACGTGGCCTATCTTTATAACTATGCGGGTCAACCGTGGAAAACCCAGTTCCGCGTCCGGCAAGTGATGGAGCAACTCTATAAATCCGGGCCGGGAGGGCTGTGTGGGAACGAGGATATGGGTTCGTTGTCGTCGTGGTACGTGCTGAGTGCCATGGGAATTTATCCGGTCACGCCCGGGAGCCCGATCTACATGATTGGCAGTCCGCTGTTTGAGAAGCTAACCCTCAAAACAGAAAAAGGAGAATTGTTCACGGTCGTCGCGAAAAACAGCGCGCCCGACAACGTATATATACAGGATGCCCGCCTTAACGGTCACCCCTTTAATAGAACGTGGATTTCCCACGACGAGATCGTGAATGGCGGGACCTTGGAATTCGAGATGGGGCCCCAACCCAACAAAGGATGGGGACGCTAATCGATCATTTCCAGGTAACGTCCGAGCCAGTAAGGAAGCAGCCGTATGTCGCCGGCGCCCAACTCGAACGCTTTCTCTTTATATACTTTCTTGTTCGTGAAGTGGTAAATACAAAGCTACAATTATTAGTACGACGGGCAAACTTAAATTTACCCTTGTACTTCTTTCTAAAAGTTTTTAAGTGATTAGATTATGAGAAAAATATTTTTAGTTATTTCAATTTTGAGTCTGCTCTGAAAACCCCGTTTTTTCAAATTGCTGAAAAATGAAGTTTAACCGGACAAATGTGATTGTTTTTATTAATTGAAAGTATGTTTACAAT
>JALHIE010000127.1 GCA_022840285.1 Porphyromonadaceae bacterium | reverse complement strand
CTTATCCGGATCGTCGTCGGACGTGGAGGCATAGTGAAACCTATTGCGTCGGGAGTTTACAGGGTAAACGAAACAATGAAGAGAGACCTTATCGAGGCAAAAAGAGGAGAACACGCCAGCAACCTAGGAGCACTTATTGCCGATGACATTGCCAAACAACTCCCTTCAGCAGAAGCCTTTATTGCTGATCCGGTGGTAGTGGACGAACTTGAACCCATTGCCCGGTATTCCGGACATCCCCTTTTCGAAAGAGTCTCTCTTTTCCATGCGCTCAACCAAAAAGCCATTGCCCGCGCTCACGCCAAGTCTCTCATGAGAAAATATGAAGACATGGACCTTATTGTAGTGCACTTAGGGGGAGGAATATCGGTAGGCGTACATCACAAAGGACGGGTCGTTGACGTTAACCAGGCGCTTGACGGTGACGGGCCCATCTCACCGGAACGGTCCGGAACACTCCCCGTAGGCGAACTTCTGAAGATGGCTTTCAGCGGCAAGTACACTTACGAAGAAATGAAATCGATGGTGGTCGGCAAAGGAGGACTGTATGCCTATACGGGCCTCAACAATGCCTACGAAGTGGAAAAAGCCGCTCAGGCCGGAGATAAAAAATGCTACGATGTGATGGAAGCCATGGCTTATCAGACGGCAAAAGAAATCGGCGCATTCTCAACCGTACTGAAAGGCGATGTGGATGCCATCCTGATCACCGGAGGAATGGCTAACAGCAAATGGTTCTGCAACCTGATCATCGAACGTATCCATAAAATCGCACCGGTATACGTTTATCCGGGTGAGGATGAAATGAAAGCCCTGGCTGAAAACGGTGCACTGATCCTAAGCGGAGAGATTGAACCGAAAGAGTACGTGTAACTCAAACATATGCATCTCTTTAATCCCGAGAACGATCTCGCGTTAGCGAACTTCAGCGTTAACTATACACCTCCGGCATCTGCAGTGAAGATTGCGGACGATCTGGCCATTTTGCCGGTATGGTATGCTCCGGAAGGTGCTAAGGTGATTGCCGCCACTGCTCAAAACGAACAGTTCCTTTCCCGATTGAAAGAGTTTTTCGCCCTCGAGGTTTCCCTCATCCCTTTTTCGGGCATTTCCCTTTTTCCGAAAGAGAAAATTATCCCGTGGGGATGGAACCCCGCATTGAGAATAAAGTTGCTGGACGCCGGTGCAACGAAAGAGAGCCTGCCTTCGATGGAGGAGTTAAAACAGCTTCGAAGCGACTCGGGCAGGAAGAACGCCATACATATTCTGAACGAACTCAGGGCGGAGAATAACGCGTTTTGTGGAGAATCCTATTTTTTCTCCGCTGTTGATGATGTATTGCACTTTTTACATTCGCGAAACGGGGATCACGTATTGAAAATGCCCAATTCAGGTAGCGGTAAGGGATTGAGCTGGGTCAAAGGGAAAATAACCGACAAACAAACCGATTGGTGCCGGCGGGTAATTCACGAACAGGGAGGCCTTATTGCGGAGCCTGTTCTGAACAAGATTCGAGATTTTGCCATGGAATTCTGCCTTTCCGACAATAAAGCTGAATTTATCGGGTACTCCCTGTTCCAATCCACCTCTTCGGGAGCCTACAGGGGCAACTTCCTGATGCCACAAACCGATATGGAAGAGAGGTTGAGTGAATACACCGGCCCGGAGCTACTGCGGCAACTCCGGAAATCGCTTGCCGAAAAACTTTCCCGCCAATTTCCAACCTATTCCGGCTATTTGGGAGTGGACATGATGGTTTGCAAAACCGATACGGGTTATCGGGTCCAACCTTGTGTCGAGATTAACCTTCGAATGAATATGGGGATTGTCGCCCACATTTTCTACAACCGTTTTGTAAAAACCGGATCTACCGGAAAATTCACGGTCGATTTTTTTAAAAAAACAGGCGAAGCATTAACTTTCCAACAGAGAATGTCGACGGATTTTCCCCTCATCATTGAAAACGGGAGAATTGTTTCGGGATTTTTATCTTTAACACCGGTTTCCGAACAAACACAATATCTGGCTTATGTATTTGCTACCTCCCCATCTCTTCCGCAAAATACCGGTAAAACAGCGGAATAGTACGAATGCCGTTGTAAAACTGTTCCAACGGGTAATTCTCATTGGGCGAATGAATGGCATCAGATCCTAACCCAAAGCCCATCAGGACCGACTTAACACCGAGAATTTCTTCAAAAGTGGCGATAATCGGAATACTTCCTCCCGAACGGACGGGAACCGGAGTTTTTCCGTATACCTCCGTGTAGGCTTTTTCGGCGGCCTTGTATGCCGGCAAATCAATCGGGCAGACATACGACGGCCCTCCGTGCAGGTATTCCACTTTCACCTTTACCGATTTCGGAGCAATGCTTTCAAAGAATTTCACAAACAGTTGGGCTATTTTGTTGTGGTCCTGGTTGGGCACCAGCCGGGTACTGATTTTAGCATACGCCCTGGAAGGGAGCACTGTTTTGGCACCTTCGCCCGTGTAACCGCCCCAGATACCGCATACGTCAAAAGTGGGCCGTATGCCGGTACGTTCATTGGTGGTGTATCCTTTCTCACCGGAAACCTCTTTCACTCCGAGCGATTTCTTGTATTCCTCAAGCGAAAACGGAGCTTTCGCCATCAGGTTCCGTTCCTTTCGGGAAACCTCCACAACATCGTCGTAAAATCCGGGGATCAGGATACGTCCGTTATCGTCCGTAACCTGTGCAATCATTTTGGCCAGCGCATTGATGGGATTGACTACTGCACCGCCAAAGAGGCCCGAATGCAGATCTTTGTCCGGGCCGGTAACTTCCACCTGCCAGTATGCCAACCCGCGCAACCCGGTGGTAATGGAAGGAACATCCGGAGCTATCATTGAGGTATCTGAGACCAGAATAACATCGGCCTGCAGCATTTTTTTGTGTTTTTTGCAAAACTTGGGCAAACTGGGCGACCCAACCTCTTCCTCTCCTTCAATCAGGAATTTCACATTACAATTTAGTTTCCCCGACTTCACGAGGTATTCAAACGCTTTGGCGTGCATAAATCCCTGGCCTTTATCGTCATCGGCGCCGCGCGCCCAAATCTTCCCCTCTTTCACCACCGGTTCAAAGGGGTCGGTTTTCCATAAGTCGACCGGATCAACCGGCATAAC